>DATFKJ010000196.1:0-12214 GCA_035268705.1 Roseovarius sp.
CGATTACCTGATCGGGCACGCCATGCGCGTGGGCCTTGCCGGTGAACAGACACCAGACGAAACGCTTGAGCGCCTGCTGCCCACGATCCGCGCCGACATGGTCTTTGAATCCGACCGCATCCGCGATGCCGAGTTCGAAAATCACAATATTCTGCGTGAGGGTGACCATACCGACCAGCACGCAAGCGCGATCGCCCCCTTTCTTGATGTCCCCCATGACAAGGCGCTAGAGATTGCTCAGACCCATCATCTCTTTGCCGATTAAGGACGTTCACATGCCCTATAGCTACGACGATCAGAACATCTTTGCCAAAATCCTGCGCGGTGAAATTCCGAATGACACCGTGTTGGAAACCGAGCACAGCCTTGCCTTCAACGACATCCAACCACAGGCCCCGGTGCATGTTCTGGTGATCCCGAAAGGCGCTTATGTCTGCTACGATCACTTCGCGCAAACCGCGTCGGATGCCGAGATTCTCGACTATACCCGCGCCATTGGCGAGGTCTGCAAACTCAAGGGTGTCGAGGATGACGGCTTCCGCCTGATCTCGAACGCGGGCGAGGCGGGCGTACAAGAGGTACCCCACCTGCATGTGCATATCCTTGGCGGGCGCCCCTTGGGTCGAATGCTGCAAAAGGCCTGATTGCGAGGGGCTTGGCGCACCCTCGCTTCACGCGATCATCGTCAATGTCGCCTCACAAGGGCGTCCCTCATAGAACACGCGCAACCCCTCGCCAAAGGTCGCACCCCCGCCGGCCGCCTGAAACAACGTCAGGCAAGAGCGCAGTTTCATCGCATCCACCGGCCCAAGCACCGCCACGGGCCTTTGGCCCGCATGGGTCAGCATGGCGCGCGTGATCTCAATCAATCGCGGCCCCAGCACGGGATGCGCCATGTAGGCCCGCGCCTCGTTCAGGTCGGCAAGGCCGTAGCGCTGCGCCATCGCCGATTGGCCAAGCCCGCGCAGCTGCGGAAAGATGAACCACATCCAATGACTTTTTTTCGAGCCCGCTTTGACCTCCTCCAAGGGGCCGGGCCAGACCCGCGCTTGCGCGTCTATGAACCGCTCAAGGCTCATCCCGGAATCCCGGGCAGGCGCAACCCGTGGTCCCGCGCGCATTCCTTGGCGATGTCATAACCCGCATCGGCATGGCGCATCACGCCAGTCGCCGGATCATTCCAAAGGACGCGTTCCAAGCGCCGCGCGGCGTCCTCGGTGCCATCGGCACAGATCACCATACCCGAATGCTGGCTGAACCCCATGCCAACCCCGCCACCGTGATGCAGGCTCACCCATGTAGCCCCGCTCGCCGTGTTGAGCAAAGCATTCAACAGCGGCCAATCCGAAACCGCGTCCGATCCATCCTTCATCGCCTCGGTTTCACGGTTGGGGCTTGCGACCGAGCCGGAATCCAGATGGTCTCGCCCGATCACCACCGGGGCCTTCAACTCGCCTTTGCGCACCATCTCGTTGAACGCCAGACCCGCCTTGTGCCGCTCCCCCAGCCCGATCCAGCAGATTCGCGCCGGCAACCCCTGAAAGGCGATCCGATCGCGCGCCATGTCCAGCCAGCGGTGCAAATCGGCATGCTCGGGGAACAGTTCCTTCATCTTTTCGTCGGTGCGATAGATATCCTCCGGATCACCCGACAGGGCACACCACCTGAAGGGGCCAACACCCCGGCAGAACAGTGGCCGGATATAGGCCGGCACGAACCCCGGGAAGGCAAAGGCATTCTCCAGCCCCTCCTCCTGCGCCACCTGCCGGATGTTGTTGCCATAATCCAGGGTCGGCACGCCCGCGTTCCAGAAATCCACCATCGCTTGCACCTGCACCCGCATCGAGGCACGTGCGGCGGCTTCCACCGCCTTGGGGTCACTTTCCTGCTTGGCGCGCCACTCGGCGACGGTCCAGCCTTGCGGCAGATATCCATGCACCGGGTCATGCGCGCTTGTCTGGTCGGTCACGATATCCGGGCGCACGCCACGCTTGACCAACTCGGCAAAGACATCCGCCGCATTGCCGATCAGACCCACCGATTTCGCCTCGCCCGCCTTGGTCCAGCGGTCGATTATCTCAAGCGCCTCGTCCAGGTCATGGGTGATTTCATCGAGATACCGGGTGCGCTGTCGGAACTTGGCGCGCTCTTCGTCACACTCCACCGCCAAACAGCACGCCCCGGCAAAGACCGCCGCCAAGGGCTGCGCACCGCCCATCCCGCCAAGGCCACCGGTCAGTATCCACCGGCCTGTCAGGTCGCCGTCGTAATGCTGCCGCCCAGCTTCGGCGAAGGTCTCATATGTGCCCTGCACGATGCCCTGCGTGCCGATGTAGATCCACGACCCGGCCGTCATTTGGCCGTACATCATCAAGCCCTTTTTATCGAGCTCACTGAAATGATCCCAATTGGCCCAATGCGGCACGAGGTTTGAGTTGGCGATCAGAACGCGGGGCGCATCCTTGTGGGTCTGAAACACCCCCACCGGTTTGCCCGATTGCACCAGAAGGGTTTCATCCTCTTCCAGCCCTTTGAGGGTCGAAACGATCCGGTCGAAATCCTCCCACGTGCGCGCCGCTCGGCCGATACCGCCATAAACCACCAACTCATGCGGGTTCTCGGCGACATGCGGGTGCAGGTTGTTCATCAGCATCCGCATAGGCGCCTCTGTCACCCAATGCTTGGCGCTGATCTCGCTGCCAGTATCGGGATAGATATCGCGGGTGTTATGACGTGGGTCGGTCATGCCAATTCTCCTTCACGTGCCAGTCGGTCCAAGGCTTCAAGGATTGTTTTGAGATGCGGGCGCAGGTCTTCGGCCCGCTCGTGCAGATATGGCCAAGGCGCGGCCTCCTCCATGTAGCAGCGCTGCGCCAGTTCCATCTGGATCGCATGCAGCCCCGCCTCGGGCCGCCCATAATGCCGCGTGGTCCAACCACCCTTGAAGCGGCCGTTCACCACCGTGTCATAGCCTTTTGCCCGACGGCAAACCGCCTCCACACCCTTCGCGACGACAGGCGCACAGGTCGCGCCATCGTTGGTGCCGATATTGAACGCAGGCAACCTGCCGTCGAAAAGATATGGAATCTCTGACCGGATCGAATGGCAATCATAAAGGATCGCTACGCCATATGTGGCTCTAACCCGGCGCAATTCGGCCTCAAGCGCTGCGTGATAGGGGGCGTGATAAGTCTCGCGCCGATGCTCTACCTCGCCCCCCGAGGGCGGCACATCCCAAATCGGCTCACCTTCAAAATCCGTCAGTGGCACCAAGTCGGTCGTGTTCTGCCCCGGATAAAGGCTTTGGCCCGATGGGTCGCGATTGGCGTCGATCACGTACCGGTGAAAGGTGGCCCGCACCACCGTCGCCCCCGGCAACAGACTTTCGTAAAGCTTGTGAATATTCCAATCGGTATCGGCCAAGCCGCGCCCCCGATCATTCAGCTTGGCCCGTATTTCGGGTGGTACGAAAACACCCGTATGCGGCATGCCCAGAACGACCGGGCCATCGCCCCGGATCACTTCAACCGGCTCCATCACAGCGCCTCCAAATGAAAATCCACAGCCGCCGCGCGCACCAGATCACCCCCGGCAATCAAATCCGCCGCCGCCTGCAAATCCGGGGCAAGGTAGCGGTCGGCCTCTAGGGCCGGCACGGCCTGTCGCAACCGGTCAATCACCTTCTGCAAAGGCACGCTTGTCAAAAGCGGCGCGCGAAATCCGATGCCCTGCGCGCCGCAAATCGCCTCGACCCCCAAAATGGTGTTGAGGTTGGCATTCATCCGCATCAACCGCCGCGCGGCATGGGCGGCCATGCTGACATGATCCTCTTGGTTGGCACTGGTCGGTGTGCTGTCGGTGGTGCAAGGATTGGCCAGATGCTTGTTCTCACTCATCAAGGCAGCGGTCGTCACCTCGGCGATCATCAGGCCCGAGTTCAGCCCCGGCTCCGGCGTCAGGAAGGGCGGCAAATCGAAACTCAACGACGGGTCCACCATCAATGCCACGCGCCGCTGAGCAATGGCGCCCAGTTCGGCAATCGCCATGGCGATCTGATCTGCGGCAAAGCCAACCGGCTCGGCATGAAAATTCCCGCCCGAGACGATGCGCCCTTCCTCCACAAGAACCAGCGGATTGTCCGTAACGGCATTGGCTTCGATCTCAAGCACCTCACCGGCCCGGCGCAACAGGTCAATCGCGGCCCCACTTACCTGCGCCTGACAGCGGATGCAGTAAGGATCCTGCACGCGGCTGTCCCCATCACGGTGGCTTTCTCGGATCTCGCTGCCCGCCATCAGATCCCGTTGCGCCCGCGCCGCCGCAATCTGCCCGGGATGACCCCGCAGGGTATGTATGGACTCCACCAAAGGCGCGGTCGACCCCATGATCGCATCCGTGGACAGCCCCGCCGTCACGATGCAGCCGGCGGCATTGCGCCATGCGCCCCACAGCCCGACAAGCGCACAAGCCGTCGAAAACTGTGTCCCGTTGATCAGGGCCAGCCCCTCTTTGGGGCCAAGCACGATGGGCCTTAGCCCCGCACGCTCCAAAGCGACGGCACCGGGAAGGCGCGCTCCCTGGAACCACGCTTCACCCTCGCCAATCATCACCGCCGCCAAATGTGCCAAGGGGGCCAGATCACCCGAGGCGCCGACCGAACCCTGATCCGGCACAACCGGAACAACATCGGCTTCAAGCATCTCTTCGATCAGGCACACCGTGCCCCACGCCACACCAGAGGCCCCACGCCCCAACGACATGAGCTTGAGCACCATCATCAATCGCACGGTCGGCGCATCCAGAACCTGCCCCACACCGCAACAATGCGACAGGATCAGGTTCCGTTGAAGCGCCTCGGTCTGTTCAGATGGAATCTTGACGCTCGCCAGTTTGCCAAAACCGGTGTTCACGCCGTACACCGCCACCTCCCCCTCGGCGGCGCGACGCACCAGATCGCAGGCCGCCTCGACCTGCGGTTTTACCGATGGGTCCAATCGCACAGGCGTACCTTCGCGCCAGATCGCTTCAAGCTCTGCCAGACGCACCGCGCCGGGTTGCAAAACCGCGTTCATCCCTCACCTCCGAAAATCCGCCGGTAGAGCGGGTTATACCCAATGCGATAGGCCAGTTCGGCAGGCTGCTCGACGTCCCAGATCGCAAGATCGGCCCGCTGGCCCGGCGCGATGGTGCCTGTATCTTGAATCCCCAACGCCCTCGCGGCGTGGCGTGTCACCCCGGCCAAGGCCTCCTCCGGGGTCATCCGAAACAGCGTACACCCCATGTTCATCGCCAACAGAACTGAGGCCATCGGCGACGAGCCCGGATTGCAATCCGTGGCCAAACCCATTGGCACGCCATGCGCGCGAAACGCCTCGATTGGCGGCGCTTGGGTCTCGCGCAAAGTATAGAACGCGCCGGGCAAGATCACCGCCACGCTACCCGCCTCGGCCATGGCGCGGGCATCCGCCTCGATGGCGTATTCCACATGGTCCGCCGACAAGGCCCCATACCGCGTGGCAAGTTGCACACCACCCTGATGCGACAACTGCTCGGCATGAAGCTTCACCGGCAGGCCTAAATCGCGGGTGGCGGAGAAAAGCGGCTCTAACTCTGCGGCAGAAAAGGCAATGCCCTCGCAAAACCCGTCAACAGCATCGACTAAACCCTCCGCAGCGGCTTGTCTCAAGGCAGGCAAACACACCTCTTCGATATACTTGGCGTTACGCTCCGCATACTCCGCAGGCACCGCATGCGCGCCCAGAAAACTGGTCTTGACCCTGAGAGGGCGAGCAGCCTCAATTGCCCGCGCGGCCCGCAACATCCGAAGCTCAGTCTCGATATCCAAGCCATAGCCGGATTTGACTTCAATCGTGGTCACGCCCTCGGCAATCATGGCATCGGCAAATCGCAAGGCCCCAGCCAAAAGCGCGTCCTCGCCGGACGCGCGGGTTGCCTTGACGGTCGACACGATCCCGCCCCCGGCACGCGCCACTTCCTCGTAACTCGCGCCTTCGAGACGCATCTCGAACTCACCCGCCCGGTCGCCGCCATGCACGATATGCGTATGGCAGTCGATCAATCCCGGCGTCACCAAACGCCCGCCCAAATCCTCACGCGGCCCATCGTGGTCAGCCGGCAAATCAACTTCCGGCCCGACCCATGCAATGCGCCCGTCACGCACCACCACAGCGGCCTTCCGGATCAAACCATAGGGCTCACGCCCGGTCATCGTCGCCACAGTTGCATTGCTCAGGATCATTCGCGCGGCCTGTTGAATTCCGACTCGTTTGATGTATTATGTATGCACATATTAATTTCGTCAACACGAGACCTGCCGATGACAACCCTCTGGTCCCCCATGGCCCTTCTGCCCAACGGTTGGGCCAACGACGTCGCGGTCGAGATCGACAGCACCGGGCGCATCGTGTCGGTCGCGCCCAACCAACCGGAAAAAGGCCAACGCACCGGCCCGCTCGTGCCCGCGCCGGTCAATGTGCATTCCCATGCCTTCCAACGCGCCATGGCGGGCCAGACCGAGTTCCGTGGCCCCGAAGGACAAGATAGCTTCTGGTCGTGGCGCCGCCTGATGTATCGCTTTCTTGATCGGCTCACCCCTGATCATGTGCAGGCCATCGCGGCCCTCGTACAAATGGAAATGCTGGAAGCGGGGTATGCCACGAACGTGGAATTTCACTACCTCCACCACGCGCCGGGGGGCCAACCCTATGATACTCTGACAGAGATGGCCGACCGGATCACCGCCGCTTCCGTACAATCGGGGATCGGCCTGACACTCCTGCCGGTGCTCTACCGCTTTGGCGGCTGCGACCGGCGTGCGCTGACCAGTGGCCAGGACCGCTTTGGCAACACGCCCGGCCAGTTTGCGCAATTGGTCGAGGGTCTGCGCAAAAGCGTTGCGAAACGCCCGGATGCCACTCTCGGCATCGCGCCTCACAGCCTGCGCGCGATAGCCCCTGAAGACCTGAAAACAGTCTCTGACTTGGCCGAAAACGACCCAATCCACATGCACATCGCCGAACAAAAAGCCGAGGTGGACGAGGTGCAAACCGCCTTCGGCGCGCGCCCCGCGGAATGGCTCTTGGAGAATGCCGATATCACGGATCAATGGTGCCTCATCCACTGCACCCAGATGCAACCGCATGAAACCAAGGGCCTTGCCCAAACCGGTGCCGTGGCGGGCCTCTGCCCGATCACCGAAAGCAGCTTGGGCGACGGGATATTCGACGGCGTGAATTGGATGTCCCACGGCGGTCGCATCGCGATCGGCTCGGATTCCAACATCCGCATTTCCCTGTCCGAAGAACTCCGCACGCTGGAATACTCCCAACGCCTGCGCGACCATTCCCGCGCCGCGCTTGCCACGCCGAGTCTCTCCACCGGCCGCAGCTTGTTCGAAGCCACCTGCCAAGGCGGCGCACAGGCCGCAGGCCGCGCCACGGGTAAAATTGCCCCGGGTCTCTGGGCCGACCTCATGGCGCTTGACGGTGAACACATCGACCTTGCGGGACAAACCGGCGACAGCCTGCTTGATGCCTATATCTTCGCTGGCTCCGACCGGATGGTGCGCGATGTCTGGTCCGCAGGGCGCCACATGGTCCAGAATGGTCGCCACATCGCCCGCGACACTATCGTCCAAGCCTACCGCGAGGCCATCACCCCCCTGCGTGAGGCGCTATGACCGACCAATTCAACACGTGGCAAGCTGTTCAGGGCGAAGTGCTGCGCCGAATCCATGCCCGCGATTGGCCCCCCGGCCATCCCCTCCCAAACGAGGTGGACCTTGCCGCCGAATTCGGTTGCGCCCGCGCCACCGTCAACCGCGCGCTGCGCGCCTTGGCCGAGGATGGCATTCTCGAACGCCGCCGCAAGGCCGGAACGCATGTGGCCCTGCACCCCGTAAGCCGCGCAACACTGGACATCCCAATCATCCGGCAGGAGGTCGAAGCAAAGGGCAAGACGCATGACTATACCCTTCTATTGCGAGTCACAGGCGATCACCCGATTTGCGGCAAAGCCCTGCATATCACCGCGCTGCATCGCGCCGACGGCGCGCCTTTCGCGCTCGAAGATCGCTGGATCAGCCTTGCCACCGTGCCTCAGGCCACCGATCAATCCTTCACTGATCATAGTGCCAACGAATGGCTTCTGGCCCATGTCCCCTATACCCACGGCGATATCGCATTCTCGGCCCAACCCGCCATGGCGTCGGAGGCCGAACACCTAAAAACATCCCTCGGCGCGCCACTCTTCATTACTGACCGCACCACTTGGGATCACGACAGGCCAGTCACCATCGTCCGCCTGTCCTACGCGCCGGGCTACAGCATCCGCACCACGATTGGCGAACGGCCCTACAGCGTTTTACCTTGAATCTGAGCCATCAGCGAAAGGTGAGACGCGCGCAACGATTGGATGTTGCACTGCATTTCGCGAAACGCTTTAGGCTACGCGCTTCTGTTTGGACAGTTGCACCGCCAGAATGCCGCCCATAATCACCGCAACGCCCAGCATCTCGCGCAGACCCAATTGCTCACCAAGGATCATCGCGGCAATCGCCACGCCCAAAAACGGATTGAGGAAGTGGAACGTCGCGGCCTTCACCGCGCCAATCCGATTGACCAGCAGGAACCAAACCAGCGTTGCCGCAAGGCCGGGAACAAGCGTGGTATAGACAAAGGCCGCCACAAACTGCCAACTCCAGTCGACCACGACGGTCTCAAGCGAAACCGCCGCAACGCCCAGAACCGCACTACCCACCAGCATCTGCAACCCCACGATCATCAGGAAATTGCCACCAGATGTCGCGCCACGCACGGCCAGCGTGGCAAAGGTCAGGGCAATCACCCCTGCGACACACAGCATCAAACCGTACATATCCACGCCACCGCTCAAGCGCGCGCCCATGATGATCACGACACCAACCACCCCGGCCAAAAGGCCAATCATGCCCAGCGCACCGATGCGTTCCCCGAAAATCAGCCACCCGGCCAAGCCCACCAACAACGGCATGGTCGAGGCGATGATCGCGGCAAGCCCGGCCTCGATGGTCTGCATGGCGACAAAGTTCAGACCCAGGTAAAGGGCATTCTGACATATCCCGAATATTATCGTCGCCCGCCATTGCCCGCGCGTCAGGGCCCAGCTTTGCCCAAGCATCCGCGCGATCAACACGCCAAGCAGCCCGGAAATCAGGAACCGCAGGCTCAGGGCGGTCAGCGGCGGAGCAGCGGCCACGATGATCCGCGCCGATGTGAAAGCACTCGACCACATCACCGCAAAGGCAACACCCATAGCGATTGCTCGAATATCCATACCTGCTCCATTGCCCGGCCAGCCAAATGAAAAGGGCCGCCTTGTGGCGACCCTTCCCTGAAACTCAAGGATTTTGCAAGATCAGCCGTTCACGCTGTCCTTCAGCGCTTTGGCGATCGTCATCTTGACGACCTTGTCGGCGTCTTTCTTGATCTGCTCACCGGTGGCAGGGTTGCGCACCATGCGCTCGGGGCGCTCCCGGCAATAGATCTTGCCAACACCCGGCAGGGTCACGGCACCACCGCCCGACACTTCGCGGGTGATGATGTTCACCATCGCGTCCAGCGCGCCGCCGGCGGATTTCTTATCGGTACCCATTTCTTCGGCCAGTGCCGCAACAAGCTGGGTTTTGGTCATCGGTTTTGCCATTTTCTGGTCTCCTGTGTCTGCCCTTCTCTTGGGCCTCATGCGCGTGATTTAACTGTATATAGCGATTAAACACAATGAATAGTGGGCAAAGGCAAGGAGATTTCCTGCATTTTGTCGCGTTTTTCCTTGGAATTTCCCCTATAAAAAGGCTGTTTCCTCAAAACTTCGCAGTTTTCGGCTATGAATCCGCTCCAACGGCATGGTCGCCAATGTCTCCATCGCGCGGATTCCGATCATCAAATGCCGGGCCACTTGCGCCTTGTAAAAGTCACTTGCCATGCCGGGCAATTTCAATTCCCCGTGCAGCGGCTTGTCACTCACGCACAGCAATGTCCCATAGGGCACGCGGAACCGAAATCCGTTCGCCGCAATCGTCGCACTTTCCATGTCCAAGGCAATCGCCCGGCTCTGGCTCAACCGCTGAACCGGGCCGGTATGCTCGCGCAACTCCCAATTCCGGTTATCAAAACTGGCTACCGTACCTGTTCGCATCACCCGCTTCAGGTCATATCCCTCAAGCTGGGTTTCCCGCGCCACCGCCTGTTCCAGTGCAATCTGAATCTCCGCGAGTGCCGGGATAGGTACCCAAGCCGGCAAGTCTGCATCCAGCACCCGATCTTCCCGAAGATACGCATGCGCCAGAACGAAATCGCCCAACTGTTGCGAATTGCGCAGCCCCGCGCAATGCCCCACCATCATCCAGGCATGCGGCCGTAGCACGGCGATATGGTCGGTCGCCGTCTTCGCATTCGACGGCCCCACGCCGATGTTCACCAGTGTAATCCCCGATCCATCGGCGCGCTTCAGGTGATAGGTCGGCATCTGCGGCAGTTTCGTCGGCACGTCCAGCGCATCCTCTGGCCCGCTGATCTCGGCATTCCCGGTGCCCACGAAGGATGTGTACCCGCTCTCCGGGTCGGCCAAGGCCTGCCGCGCATAGGCTTCGAACTCGCTGACATAGAACTGGTAGTTGGTGAACAGAACATGATTCTGAAAATGACCGGGGTCAGTGGCCGTGTAATGCTCCAACCGCGCCAGCGAATAATCCACCCGCTGCGCGGTGAAGGGCGCAAGCGGGCCAACCCCATCCGGCCCAGTTTGAAAAATCCCGTTCACGATATCATCATTCGTCGTCGCCAGATCGGGCACGTCAAAGACATCGCGCAGGGTGAACTGCGCCGCGCCTTCCTGCGGCACCGTCATCGCCGGGTCATTGGCCACCGCGAAATGCACGGGCATCGGCGTGTCAGACACGCCGATTTCCACCGGCACGTCATGGTTTTTCACCAAAAGCCCGATCTGCTGTTCAAGATAATGCCGAAACAACCCGGGCCGCGTCACCGTTGCCGCATGGGTCCCGGGGTTGGCCACATGGCCAAAGCTCAACCGGCTGTCCACTTGCGCATGGCTTTGCGTGGTGATCCTGATCTCGGGATAAAACGCACGCATACGGGCCTGCGGCACATCCCCCGCCATGGCCGTGCGAAAGGCATTGCAAAGATGCGCGACCGCCCGGTCATAGAGCAGCTCCAAACGCTCCACGGCTGCCGACGCATCGGTAAACCCCTCGCGCGGGGGTGCCTCCGGCACCAGAACCTGGGGATCATCGCTCGCCATTCGCTTTCCTCTCACAACCTGTCGGGAACTCACGTTGACACGCCCCCACCGCACGATCAACCTGACGCTGACACCATCGGGGAGGCCGCAATGGACTATGAAACCGTCAGCCCGGAAGAGTTCGGCGCCTCTCTAAGCGGCTTTGGCTTCAACATTCTTGTCACCGATGTGCCCCGCACTGCCCGCTTTCTAGAAACCGTCTTCGGCATGACATCGCATCGCGAAAGCAGGGATTTCGCAATCATGACGCATGGCAGCAATATCCTGCAATTGCACGCCGATGGCACCTATGCCGACAACCCCTTGTTGACCCTCCTGCCCGAAAACCCGCCACGCGGCGCAGGTATCGAAATCCGCCTTTACGAGTGTGACCCCGAAACAGCCGCAGCCAAGGCCGAAGCCGCAGGCGGCACCATTCTTCAACCGCCCACCGACAAACCCCACGGCCTGCGCGAATGTTTTATCCTGTGTCCTGATGGCTATTGCTGGGTCCCGTCAAGGCCGAAGGAATAGCGACACCCCAGCCCATTGACTTCCCCAACGCCCTCCCCGACCCTTTCGTCAACCCGTGAAAGGAAACACCCATGAACGCACCAAAACAAACTGCCAATCTCACCCACTGGCAAGAACGGGTCGATCTGGCCGCCGCTTTCCGCTGGACGGCGCGCCTCAACATGCACGAAGGCGTCGCCAACCACTTCAGCCTCTCGATCAACGACGATGGCACGCGGTTCCTGATGAATCCGAACCAGATGCATTTTTCCCGTATCAAGGCCTCGGATTTGATTGAGGTGGACGCCAACGACCCTGAAACGCTCAACAAGCCCGGCGCGCCCGACCCCACCGCTTGGGGCCTGCACGGTGGGCTGCACCGGCACTGCCCGCGCGCGCGCTG
>DATFKJ010000197.1:0-2666 GCA_035268705.1 Roseovarius sp.
CCGGTACGAGCAGCGCCTTCAAGAGGCGCGTCGCACCGCTGAGGCCGCAAACCGGGCAAAATCCACCTTCCTTGCGAACATGAGCCATGAAATCCGCACACCAATGAACGGCGTCGTGGGCATGGCCGACCTGCTCAAGGAAACCGCGTTGAATGAAGAGCAACTACTTTACGCCGATACCATCCGCAACTCGGGCGAGGCGCTATTGGTCATCATCAACGACGTGTTGGATTATTCGAAGATCGAGGCCGACAAGCTGACGCTTCACACCGATACCTTCGATCTGGAACGGTCCATTCACGAGCTTGTTTTGCTTTTGCAGTCCAATGCGCGGGACAAGGGCTTGGACCTTCTGGTGGATTACGACATGTTCCTGCCCAGCAAGCTGATTGGTGATCCAGGACGTTTGCGGCAGGTCCTGACCAACCTCATCGGCAACGCCGTGAAGTTCACCGAAAGCGGCCATGTGATGGTGCGAGTCAACGGGGTCACCGAAGACAGGGCCTGCCGTGTGCATATCACGGTTGAAGATACAGGCATCGGAATTCCTGCCGATAAGGTCGAACATGTGTTTGGAGAGTTCAACCAAGTTGATGATGAGCGAAACCGCCAGTTCGAAGGGACAGGGCTGGGCCTTGCCATCTCCAAAAAGCTCATTCGCCTGATGGGCGGTGAGATCTGGGTTGAATCCCAAGAGGGCGCGGGAAGCTGTTTTGGCTTTACGGTCACGCTGCCCCTGGCGGAAGATGATATATCTGATCCGGTGGCCCCGGAGGGCCTGCGGAATTGCATGATTGTTGAGCCGCATGACCTGTGCCGTGGGATTCTGGAAAAGCAGCTTTCCGCGCTTGGCCTAGGGGTAACAAGCTACGCCACTGCCAAGGACGCACTTGCGTCGATGGACCAAGCAATCGACCTTATCCTGACCGATCACCACATGGCCGATATGGACGGCATGGAACTGGCCCAAACCCTGCGGTCCAGGGGAAATGAAACCCCGGTGATCGTGCTTACCCCAAACACCAGCACCGCGGCGAACGATCCGGCGTGGCGGCATCTATCGGCGGTTCTGCAAAAGCCGGTTACGCGACGGGATCTTCTCAATGCGTTGCATGGGGTAAAAGTGGCGGCACCCAAATCGGACGGCCCCTTGGAAAGGCCCGACACCCCGCCTCAAGACGAAGTCCCCGTGCCAGAGGCTGCGCGCACCGTACGGGTTTTGGCCGCCGAGGACAACAAGACTAACAGGCTGGTATTTTCCAAGATGGTGCAAGGGCTGGATATTGACCTACAGTTTGCTGAGAATGGCAAAGAGGCCGTTGACCTGTTCCATAGCTTCGCGCCTGACGTGATCTTTATGGATATCTCCATGCCCGGCATGGACGGGAAGGAAGCAACGCAAGCCATCCGGACGATGGAAGCGGGGGGTGAAAGCCATGTGCCGATTGTCGCAATGACAGCCCATGCCATGAATGGCGACGACGAAGACATACTCGCCGCAGGGCTGGATCACTATCTGACCAAACCGCTGCGCAAGGCCGATTTGGTCGACCATATTTCCAACGCACAGCCCGAGGGCACGCGCGACCCCGTGACGTGATCAGGCGTCGGAGGCGCGAACGAAAACGGGTTTGTCGGCCTCGGACATGTCCGGGCGGTACTGATACCCGCCGGTGTCGAATTCGGTCAGGGCCTGCGCATCGGTCAGGCGGCGTTGAATGATATAGCGCGCCATCGCCCCACGCGCCTTCTTGGCATAGAAACTGACGATCTTGGGGCCGCCGGGTTTATCCTCCATGAACACGGGTGTAATCACCCGCAGGCCAAGGGCCTCAAGGTCGACGGCGCCAAAATATTCCTGACTGGCGCAATTGATGAGGGTATCAGTTTTGACCTCGTCGGCCTGCGCCTTGAGCGCCTTGGCGATCTTGTCGCCCCAGTAGTCATAAAGGGTTTTACCCTGCTCGGTCTTCAACCGGCTGCCCATCTCAAGGCGATAAGGCTGGATTACATCCAGTGGGCGCAGCACGCCGTAGAGGCCCGACAGAATGCGAAAATGCTCCTGCGCCCACGCCATCTCATCGGCGTCGAGCGAGGCCGCCTCAAGCCCTTGATAGGTATCCCCGGCAAAGGCCAAAGCGGCCGGCTTTTCCTCCATCTCACCGAAATCACTGAACCGGTCGCGGTTCAGCCTGGCAAGGCTTTCGCTGATCTTCATCAGATTTTGCAGATCATCCACCGACAGCCCCTGCGCCACCTTGGCCAGTTCATCGGCCTGCGCCTGAAAGGCGGGGCGCGTGGCTGTGACGCCTTCGACCGGGTCCATGTTCATTTTCTTGGCGGGTGAGACGACGACCAGCATGTTCCAATTCCCTTGTAATATGTTGCACTGGATTTAGTCCGTCGCGCGCAGAACGTCCAGAAAAGCGGGGCCAAACCGTTCGGCGCGGCGTTCGCCAAGGATGCGGCTTAACTCTGTCAGATCGCGCGGACGCAGGGAAGCCACCTTGGCCAGCACCGAGGACGGGCAGCTCAGCGGCTTGTCGATACCGCCTTCACCACGCGCAAGATCGGCCTGCACCTCAAGCAAACGATCATAAAGCGACCCCGCCGCACGGCCCGCCAGTTTGCGGCGGGTCGGGTGCATCGCTGCGGCCTCGCCATTG
>DATFKJ010000198.1:0-3659 GCA_035268705.1 Roseovarius sp.
ATTTGCCTCGTGCGGGTGAATCGCATCGCGCAGGCGCAAGATATTGGCATCCGGTGTCATGATCGAAAGGCGTGAGCGCCGTTCGCCATTCTCGATCACCGCGCCATTGATCAAAACCCGTTCCTTCGGGCTCAGCTTCAGGACAAGGCCACTCATTGGTTCGGTCCCTGATCGCGCAATCCCTTGAGGATTGCGGTATTCACTTCGATCAACGGGGCCGCATCGGCCCCTTCGCTTAGGATCCGGCTGCTGTGCTGGTGCGTGAACTCTGCCAGGTAAACGATGCGCGCGCGCAGCGCCTCGGGCAGGGCGTTACCCGCATCCGCCGTGTCCGTGGCAAGGACGGTCCAAAGCCGACGATTCTCATGGATTGCAGCGGCAAGCTCGGGGAAGTCCTCCTTGCCACGCTGCGCGGCGGTCTTGAGTGCATGTGTGATCCGCGCGATGGCGTCATATTCCACACTGCGATGGGTGCGGACGGCCTGCGCGTCCTGCCGATAGGCGTTATGTGCTCTGAGGGTCGCGTTCACGTCGTGTCCTTCCGGTATTGGTCTGTCAGGTCAGGGCGAATCGGGGCGCCCCATGCGGGACGCCCCAAACGCTGTTAGCCACGGAACAGTGACAGGATGGCCTGCGGTGCCTGATTGGCGATCGACAGCGATTGCGTGGCAAGTTGCTGCTGAACCTGAAGTGCCTGCAATCGTGCCGAAGCCTCTTCCATGTCCGCATCCACCAGCGCGCCGATGCCGGATTTCATCGCATCCATGACCTTGCCGACAAAATCGTTCTGATCGGAAATCCGCTTGGCTGAGGCGCCCAGTGCCGCCGCACCATCGACGGCGGTCTGGATATGCGTCTCGATATTGGCCAGCGACCCATCGGCGGCGCTCGCACTGGAAACGTCAATGTCGCTCAGGTCAATGTTGGCTTCGAAATCCACTGAGGCAACCGTGATATTCGATGCCGTGACTGCGCCCGCAGCGTCACGATCAAGCGACGACAGAACGGTGATCCCGGCATTGCCGGCACTATTCAAAAGGTTCGCGCCATTGAACTGCGAAGCTGAGACAATCGAATTCACCTGATTGGTCAACTCGGTCACATCCGCAGTGATCTTGCCGTGGTCCACGTTCTCGCCCGTGGCGGTGACCACCTTTTCCTTGATCTCGTTGAGCAGGTTGGTGATCTGCTCGGCCCCTGCGGCGGCCACCGCCACGGTGGATTCGCCCAGCGAAAGCGATTCTGAAACCGCTTTGAAACCGCTCACATCCGATTCCATCACCTTGGAGATCGCCCAGATGGCCGAATTGTCCTTGGCGGTGCCAATTGCCTTGCCGGTCGACACCATGTCTTGTGTCTTGGCAAGGTTCGTGTTGACCGATTTGAGGGTTTGCAGCGCGACCATCGCGCTATTGTTCGTCAGAATGCTCGACATAGCATTTTCCTTCAGGCTTTGGCGCTTTTGCGCCTGTTCCAAACTACCGCCTCAACCAGAGGTCGGGCTAAACAGTCGTTCTGACATATGCAGCTGTTGGGGCCTTGGCCGCCTGCCGCGCCACCCAGTTCGGATGCGGGCACAGCATGGGCTTTCAGATGCTAACGGAACCCTAAACCGGGTTTCCGATCTGCCGGGCATTTGACACAAATTGCTCAGGCCCGTTTTTCAACGCTATAGTCCGCCTCCCCTTCGATGGTCGTCTTGGTGCCTTTGGCGTCGTAGGTTTCAAGCCCGCGGCGCACGCGGCGCAGGGTGGCCATTCGTGCCGCAACGTGCCGGATGCCTTGCAGCGCACCATCCAAAAGCGCCTGATTGCGACGGACTTTGGTCTCAACCGCCTCCATTTCGGGTCGCTCGGCCTCGGTCAGGGCATTGAGCGCATCAATCAGTCGCTCCTTGTTCTCCAATAGCGTCGTGATCGCCTCAAGGTCGCCCTCCAGAAGCGCCGCGCGCTCTTGCTCCAGAAGATCATCCAGACGGTCCATCAGGGTCTGCGCGTCATCGTGGCTCATTTTTGGGCCTCCATCATTGATTTGAGAAAATGTTCGGCAAGGCCGATGCCGCCGCCTTTGGCGATTTCATCGGCCACCGCTTGTCGGTGAAACGATGCGAACTGATCCTCCCCGGTCCCGCCGGAAAAGGAATTCTCTTGTTTTCCGAACCCGGCCCCTTTCAACATCTCGGCCAAAAAGGTTGCCTCAAGTTTCTGCGCAGCCTCGCGCGCGGCGGTGTGGGCTGGCTTCGGTGGCGGGCCATTTGGGGGAATCGGTAAAAAATCGGTCACTGTTTTACCTCGAATTGTGGATAAGACCCCACCATTTGACCGCAATACGGTAAAGAACCGGTAACCGGCGTCTGCGATGCTCATCGGCAACTGTGGAAGAAATCCCGGAGAGCCGCATGTTGTTGTTATCCCATGGCCTTGGCGTACCTTCGCAAACCGCGCAGGAGAATCAGCCCGCCGTCCGATCGGGCAAGGCCTCTGAAACGGCCTTTCTGACGGTCTTCGATGCAGCCGTGTTGAAAGGTGCCGGGCGAGAGGGCGAAGTTCTCGTCGAGACCATGCCGGAAGGGGGCGCGCGCGGCGAACCTGAGGATATCGGCAACGCGGCTGAAACCCCCACCGAAGGCGACTTCGAGAGTATCCCCATTGGTGACATGCCAAGCGACACTCCGGTCGCGGAAGAAACAGGGCTCCATGCCCATGAAGCACCTAACGTGGAGAACACCGCTCCGGCCCAGACCCGGCGAAATCCCCAATCGTCACCACCTAGCATACCTCATGCCGCGGAACCCGCGTCGATTGTTGCCAAAGCGCCTGGTCGTGATGTCGCACAATCAGGTCCGCTTGCAGACGTGGCCCCCCCGCCGACCACCTCCTACCGTCCCGAAACAGATCACCAGAGGGCATCGCCAGAAGATAAAAAGCAGGCTCTATCATTGCCTAAATCAAACAAGATGCATCATTCTTCCGCGCCAGTTAATTCGTTTGAAACTGGCGCCAGCCTTCGACAAGATGTGTCACAGGCCGCTGGCATCACCACAGGGCAGGACAGGGCGAGCACCACTCCCTTGGAAAACCTACCCCCAGCGCCTGAAGCCGGGGCGCGTGTCCGATCCACGCCAGGCCACGCCATGCACGCTGACCGCATTGTACAACCATTGCCCGCCGCATCACTAGAGGCGAACACTATAGCCCAGCCCGCCAAGGGCACAGCTCCGCCGTTCAATATGGAAGCGAGCGTCAAAAACCATGGCGACCATCCGCACCCACGGCAATCCAGTGCAAAACCGCCCCAACAGACCGATATACACTCTCCAAAGAGCGCCATGCCGCCTGCCCCCGCCGCAGCCCCGATTCAGGTAACCGCGGTGCCCATGTTCACACCTGAATTGACCGAAGAGACCGCGCGAAGCCCCGCTATTCCCGATGATGCGCGCGCCGACCTGCGCCTGACCGCCGAAGGTGGCCCGCGCCCGGTTGGTCCGCTCTCGCAAACCCCGCAATCCCCTGATTTGCCGCGTCACGTCGCGCAGCAGATCGTCGAGGCGCTACAGCGCGGGGGTGGCGGGAAAGAGCGCGGCATCGACCTCCTGCTCAACCCGGCCGAGCTTGGTCGCGTCCGCATCAGCCTGTCACCCGGCGATGCGGGCCTGACCG
>DATFKJ010000199.1:0-5880 GCA_035268705.1 Roseovarius sp.
CGTGGGCTTGGGCGGCTCAAGCGCGTGGTGGTGGGATCTGTTGCGCAGAAGGTTCTGAGCCAAGCCGAGTGTACCGTGGTGTCAGTACGGTAGGGGGGGTCTGCGTAAATATATCTTACGGTTTGAGTAAGAACTTATTCCTTTTGGTTAGCTCTGTTCAACATTATAACTCTCGGGAGGATTGATTTCCAGAACTCGAGAGGTGGGACTTGTCAAAGGACAGCGACAGTTTGACGGTTTCTGTCTGGCGTGGGGTCGGGCAAACCGGGCAATTCGAGACCTTTGCGGTGCCGCGTCAGGAAAGCCAGACGGTTTTGGATGTGGTCAGTTGGATTCAGCAATACGCCGATCCGACGTTGAGCTATCGCTATGCCTGCCGGGTCGGGATGTGTGGCAGTTGTGCGATGATGGTGAACGGCGTGCCGCGCTGGACCTGTCGAACGCATGTCGGCAAGGTGGCCAAGGACGGGGTTCTGTCGGTTGGCCCCCTGCGCAACCTGCCGGTGATCAAGGATCTGGCCGCCGATATGGACCCGTTTTTCGACAAGTGGGTCGAGGCGGAGGCCGTGCATCATCCCAGTGAAACCCGGCATGATCCAATCCGTGTGGTGGAGGCCGAGAGCGCCGAGCGTGAACAGGCCAATGCTGGGATCGAATGTATCAATTGCGCGATCTGTTATGCAGCCTGTGACACGGTGGCGGGCAACCCCGATTACCTTGGTCCTGCGGCCCTGCAAAGGGCCTGGACACTCTACAATGATGAGCGTGAGGCGGACCCCGAGGCGATCTTGGATGCCGTGTCGGGGGTGGGCGGCTGTCATAACTGTCACTCGATGGGCAGTTGCACACAGTATTGCCCCAACGAATTGAACCCCTTGGCGGCGATTGCGGGTCTTAAGCGCGAGACCACCAAGCGGGTGTTTCGGAGGAAGAAGAATGCTTGATCTGCGGCTTTATATGGCGCAGCGGCTGAGCGCATTGATCATGGCGCCCTTGGTGGTCGGGCATATCGCGGTGATGGTCTATGCCATTCAGGGTGGTTTGAGCGTGGCGGAGATTTTGGGCCGAACGCAAGGGTCGCTGGCGTGGTTCGCCTTCTATGGTGTGTTCGTTTTGGCGGTCTCGGTTCATGCGGCAATTGGCCTGCGGGTAATTGTGCATGAATGGTTGGGCCTCAAAGGTGGGATCTTGAGCGGGGTCACATGGGCCGTGGCCTTGGGCCTTCTGATATTGGGAGGACGGTCGGTTTGGGCCGTGACCTTCGCATGAAGGCCCCGCCGCGCACGCATGCCCTTTGGCTGGCCTTCATGCTGCACCGGGGTTCGGGTTTAGCATTGGCTTTGTTTCTGCCGCTGCATTTCTGGGTGCTGGCCAAGGCGGTGACGGCGCCGGGGGAGTTGGACAGTTTCTTGCAACTGACCGAGCAGCCTTTGGTCAAGTTGGCCGAGTTTGGCCTTGTCTTCCTGTTGGCGGTTCACTTGTTCGGCGGGCTGCGCCTGATGGCGCTGGAGTGGCTGCCGTGGAGCGATACGCAAAAGACCCTTGCCGCGGGTGCGGTCGGGGTGGCGGTGCTGGTTTCCGGCACGTTTTTCCTGAATGCGATATGACATGACGACAGAGATCGACAGACATGACACCGATATCCTGATCCTTGGCACCGGGGGGGCGGGGTTGTTCGCGGCCTTGCACGCCCAGCAATCGGCGCCGGAGGGGACCAAGATCACCATTGCGGTCAAGGGGTTGATCGGCAAATGCGGCTGCACCCGGATGGTGCAGGGCGGCTATAACGTGGCGCTTGGCGGCGGCGACACGGTCGAGCGGCATTTCATGGATACGATCAAGGGCGGCAAGTGGTTGCCCAATCAGGATATGGCGTGGCGACTTTGCAAGGAGGCGGTGACCCGCATCCACGAGTTGGAAAACGAGGTGGGGTGTTTCTTTGATCGCAACCCGGATGGCAGCCTGCATCAAAAGGCCTTTGCAGGGCAGACCGCCGACCGCACGGTACACAAGGGCGATTTGACGGGGATCGAGATTATCAGCCGCTTGATGGAGCAGGTCCTGTCGCGGCCCGTCGAAAAATTGCAGGAGCATCGGGCGATCGGGTTGATCCCTACCCGGGACGGCAGTGCGCTTGCCGGGGTCTTGATGATCGACATGCGCACCGGGCGGTTCCGGCTGGTGCGGGCCAAGACGGTGCTGATGGGGACCGGCGGCGGCCCGACCATGTACAAGTATCACACGCCTTCGGGCGACAAGACGATGGATGGCTTGGCCATGGCCCTGCGCGCGGGGCTGCCGCTGCGCGATATGGAGATGGTGCAGTTCCATCCCACCGGATTGCTGGCCGGGGATCATACACGGATGACCGGCACGGTTCTGGAAGAGGGTCTGCGCGGGGCCGGTGGGCAGTTGCTCAATGGGGCCGATCATCGGTTCATGTTCGACTACGACGCGAAAGGCGAACGCGCCACGCGCGACGTGGTAAGCCGCTGTATTTACGAGGAAATGCGCAAGAGAAATACCACCGAAAACGGTGGCGTCTATATCTCGATGAGCCATCTTGGGCCGGAGTTCGTGGCCGAGAAATTCAAGGGCATGGTGAAACGCTGTGCCGATTGCGGTTTCGACCTTGCCGGTGGCAAGGTCGAGGTGGTGCCGACGGCGCATTATTTCATGGGGGGCGTGGTCGTCGATACCGACACGCGCACCGCTATGGAGGGCCTTTATGTGGCTGGTGAGGATGCGGGCGGCGCACATGGGTCGAACCGTCTTGGCGGCAATGGAGTGGCCAATTCCACCGTTTATGGAGGGGTGGCAGGCGATACCATGGGGGCCGATATGCGGAGCATGGGCACCCTGCGCGACCCGGACCCCGAGGTTCTTGAGGCCGAAATCGCGCGTGCGATGCAGCCATTCAGCAAGACGCCAGACCTGATCCAGCCGCTGCGCGACCGTTTGCAGGACGTGATGTGGGAGGATGTGGGCGTGATGCGTGCGGCCGACAAGATCCTGCGCGGGCAAGAGCAGGTGGCGGCCATCCGCAGCGATTTGATGGAGGTTGGGGTGTTGGGTGAGAACCGGGCCTTCAACCTGACATGGCACGATTGGCTAAACCTGGCTTCGTTGTGTGATATATCCGAGGTGATCGCGGGGGCGGCCTTGGCGCGGGAAAACTCGCGCGGGGCGCATTACCGGGAAGATTTCCCCGAGGAGGGGGATTTGGAGACCTCGTATTTCACCGTGGCGCGACAGGTTGATGGCGCGTTGCAGGTGGACCGCGAAGCGGTTGATTTTTCCATCGTTCGCCCGGGCGAGACGATCCTGCCCGAGGGTGAACCAGACACATTGGTGGCAGCACAATGATTGCAATCGACACGATCCAAAGCACCGCCGAAACCTTGATGGACAAGGCGGCCATCGAAATTCCGCAGGACTATCTGGACGGGTTGGAAGCGGCGGCCAAAACCGAGGATGGCGATCTGTCGTCCTTTGTCTTGCAGGCGATGCTTGAGAACTATGAGGCCGCCAAGGAGGACCGCCGGGCCATGTGTGGCGATACCGGGGTGCCAAGGTGGTTCGTAAAGATGGGAAACGAGGCACAGGTGGAGGGCGGCATGTGCGCGCTTGAAACAGCACTTCGTCGGGCCACGGCAAGTGCCACGAATGGTGTGCCTCTGCGGCCCAACCGGGTGCATCCGTTGTGGCGGACGGACCATGACAACAACGTCGGGATCGGCGCGCCGGAAATCGAATACGGGTTCGAGCCCGAGGGCGATTGGATCGACCTGATCACGGTCCACAAGGGCGGGCTTTTCGGCACGGATTACCGGATGCTCTTCCCCTCGGACGGGATCGAGGGGATCAAGCGGTTTTACCTTGATACGCTGGTGGCCTTCGGCAAGCGCGGTCTGGCTTGTCAGCCCGCGATCATTGGCATTGGCCTTGGCGGTTCGAAAGACACTTGCATGGTTTTGGGCAAGCGTGCTTCGGTTTTGCGGACGGTGGGGAGCCGGAACTCGGACCCCAAGATTGCCGAGCTGGAAGATGAGTTCAGGGAACTGGGCAATTCCATTGGCATGGGGGCCATGGGATTTGTCGGCAAGAACATGGTGATAGATTGCAATATCGAGGTGGGCTATTGTCACACGGGTGGCATGCAGATGAGTGTGCATGCCTTCTGCCTAAGCTCGCGGCGGGCGGTGGCGCGGCTTTACCCGGATGGGAGGGTGGAATACCGCACTGATCCCGATTGGTTCACGCCCTATCAGCGGCGGGAGACCGTGGAGTGGCCCCCGCAGGCACAGGAGGCGGCGGAATGAAACCACGTGAGGTTCGACTGAGCACGACACCGACGGATGAGGAGATTGCAGCCCTTCGGCTGGGCGATATCGTTTATCTGGATGGCTTGATGTACACGGCGCGGGAAGGCGTTTACATGCGCGCGTTGGAGGAAAAAGCCAATATTCCCATGGAGTTGCCGTCGCAAAGTGCTGCGAATTTCCATTGCTCGCCTGCCGCGGTGATCCGCGAGGACGGCAGTTTCGACATGGGCGCGGTGACGGCCACGGCCTCGTTCCGGTTTGCCAAGTGGCTGCCCGAGTGGATCGCCAAGACTGGCGCGAAGCTGATTATCGGCAAGGGGGGCATGAGTTCCAAGGATTACAAGGAGTATTTCGTGCCGAATGGCGCGGTTTACCTGTCGACCGTGGGTTATGGCACCGGCGCGCTTTTGGGGCGCGGGGTGGAGAACGTGGAAGCGGTGCATTGGAACGAGGAATTGGGCCTCGCACAGGCGATGTGGGTGATCCGATGCAACAAGATGGGGCCGTTTATCGTGGCCTCGGACATGGAGGGAAACTGCCTGTTCGAGCGGGAAAACGCCAAGATTACCAAGAACTTGGAGCATGTTTATGAGGGGACCAAGCCGGCCGTTCTGCGCCGTTATGGCGAGACGGACGACCGCAGCGACGAGGTCATTGGATGACCGATAACCCCTTCACCGGCGCGCCGGGGCATGAGGAAACGACACTGGGGGTCTTTTCCAAGGCAGAGGTGGGGTTGGCCAACCGGAATTCGGGCGCGTTTCTGGAAATGCTGGCGCTGGATATCACGCCTGTTGGGGCGCATTATTTGCTGACGCATTTCGATGTGCCTTTGTTGGACGCGGGGGCGTATCGGTTGGTGTTCGATGGGGCGTTTGAGGCACCGTTCGAGATAAGCCTTGAGGAGATCAAGGCGGAGCCGCGCGTAACAATGCCGGTCACGATGGAATGCGCGGGCAATGGCCGGGCGGGTATGGAACCGCGTGCCTTTTCAATGCCTTGGGCCTATGAGGCGGTGGGCACGGCGGAATGGACAGGCACGCCGCTTGCGCCCTTGATCGAGCGGGCCAAGCCGCAGGGCGGGGTGGTGGATTTCGCCTTTGAAGGCGCGGATTTCGGGTATGACAACGGGGTGGGACATGCCTTTGGCCGGAGCCTCACGCCGGAGGAACTGGCTGATCTGGAGGTGCTGCTGGTTTACGAGATGAACGGCCAGCCCTTGCTGCCGCAGCATGGTGCGCCGCTGCGGTTGATCGTGCCGGGATGGTACGGCATGGCCAGTGTGAAGTGGCTGAACCGCATCACGGCCATGACGGAAAGATACCAAGGATTTCAACAGGTTGATACCTATCGCTTTCGTCAGGACGCAGGAGAAATAGGGGAGCCCGTGACCGAGATCAGGGTCAAATCCCTGATGGTGCCGCCGGGGGTGCCGGACTGGATTACCCGCAAGCGGCGGCTGTCGCGCGGGCCTGTGACATTGCAGGGCCGGGCGTGGTCGGGCGCGGGCGTGCCGGTGGAGCGCGTCGAGGTGCGGATCGGTGAGACATGGCAC
>DATFKJ010000200.1:0-6537 GCA_035268705.1 Roseovarius sp.
CATCGGGGTTTTTCTTCTGCGGCATGATCGACGAGCCGGTCGAGAACCGATCAGACAAAACCACAAACCGGAACTGCGCCGAGGACCAGATGACCAATTCCTCTGCAAACCGGCTCAGGTGCATGGCGCAAATGCTCGCCGCGCTCAGGAACTCCAGCGCGAAATCCCGATCA
Source organism: Roseovarius sp. (assembly GCA_035268705.1). Classification (GTDB taxonomy): domain Bacteria; phylum Pseudomonadota; class Alphaproteobacteria; order Rhodobacterales; family Rhodobacteraceae; genus Roseovarius. The sequence goes on from DATFKJ010000200.1 coordinate 174, forward strand.
CTCACCGCATCCAGAGAATTTGCGGCAGGCCGGTCAAAGCCCAACGCCTGCGCCGTCATCTCCCGATCAATCGGAAACGACGTGCCGGCAAGCGCCGCCGCGCCAAGCGGGCATTCATTCATCCGCGCCCGCGCATCGCGCACCCGGCTCAAATCGCGGCCAAACATCTCGACATAGGCCATCATGTGATGGCCCCATGTCACGGGTTGGGCTGTCTGCAAATGGGTGAACCCCGGCATCACCCAATCGGCCCCGGCACCGGCCTGCTCCAAAAGCGCCTCAATCAGCGCCACAAGCCCGCTCTCGGCGGCCTCCAACTGTTCCCGTACCCACAGCTTGAAATCGGTGGCCACCTGATCGTTCCGGCTGCGGCCCGTGTGCAATCGTCCGGCAGACTCGCCAATCACCTCTTTCAGACGCGCCTCCACATTCATGTGGATGTCCTCAAGCGCTGTCGAAAATTCAAACCGCCCCTCTTCAATCTCTGACAAGACCGTGAGCAAGCCTTCCCTCATCGCCTCGGCGTCACTATCACTAACAATACCTGTTGCGGCCAACATGGCCGCATGGGCGCGTGATCCGGCGATATCCTGTGCCGCCAGCCGCTTGTCGAATCCGATCGAGGCATTAATTGCCTCCATGATCGCATCCGGCCCGGCGGCAAAGCGGCCGCCCCACATCGCGTTCGAAGTCTTGGTCATGTCTCACCCTTCGGAGGGAAAATGAAGTTCATTCGTTCCGCATTCCTTTATATGGCGCTCGGTCTGGGTGCAAACACCGCTCTCGCCGCTGATCTCGATACGCTCAACGCCCTGCGCGATGGCGACATGAAGAAGCTGAACTTCCATGCCGAGGGCAAGGTGGTCTCGAAAACTCCCTTCACAACCGAAGATGGCGGCTCAATGACGCTCGCTGATTTTCAGGGCAAACACGTGGTTCTGAACTTCTGGGCCACATGGTGCGCCCCCTGCCGTGTGGAAATGCCGATGCTGTCGGATCTGCAAACCGAATTGGGCGGTGATGGGTTCGAGGTGGTCACAATCGCCACCGGTCGCAACGCGCCCCCGGCGATGAAAAAGTTTTTCGACGAAATCGGCGTCTCCAACCTCCCCCTCCACCGCGACCCCAAAGGGCAGCTTGCCCGCGAGATGGGGGTCTTCGGCCTGCCCATTACCCTGATCCTCGATCCCGAAGGGCGCGAGATTGCCCGTCTGCGCGGTGACGCGCATTGGAACTCCGACAGTGCCAAGGCGATCATCACCGCCCTGATCGACGGCGGCGGTGAAAGCTGAGTTTTGTACAAAACCCGGGGTGTCTCTGTACAAAATGTACAAAGGTTGAAAGGCGGTCAAAGGTCAATGCCTCAAGCGGCCAATCCACGCCCTCTCAACAGCGCCTCAACCCCGGGCATCCGACCCCGGAACGCGGTATATAGCGCCTCGGGGTCCGCCGATCCGCCCTTGGAAAGAATGTGTGTTTCCAAGGCCTTGGCCCGCTCTTCATCAAATGCGCCGCCGGCGTCCTCGAAGCTGGCAAAGGCATCCGCGTCCATCACTTCCGACCACATATAGCTGTAATAGCCGCTGGAATATCCATCCCCGGCAAAGACATGTGCAAACTGCGGCGTGGCATGGCGCATGGTAATGGCCTTGGGCATTCCCATTTTATCAAGCGTTTCCAACTGCTTGGCCATGACATCATCGGGCGCGGCGCCCTCGTGAAACGCCAAATCGACCATGGCCGAGGCGACATATTCCACCGTCTGGAACCCTTGGTCAAAATTCGCCGCCTTCAGCATTTTTTCCAACAATTCCGGGGGCATAGCCTCCCCCGTCTGGTAATGCCGCGCGTATTTTTCCAGGACCTCCGGCACCTCCAGCCAATGTTCATACAGCTGCGAAGGTAGCTCAACAAAGTCCCGCGCCACGGAAGTCCCTGAAATACTTTCATAATTTACGTTCGACAGCAGGTGATGCAGGGCGTGCCCGAACTCATGAAACAGGGTCCGCGCATCGTCATAAGACAAAAGCGTCGGATCACCCTTGGCAAAATTGCAGGTGTTTAAAACCACCGGTCCCTGCGTTTGCGGAATCTTAGCTTGTCCGCGCATGGCACTACACCACGCGCCCGACCGCTTTGAGCCGCGGGCGAAGTAATCTCCAATAAAAACAGCGACATGACGATCATTTCGCGTGACTTCCCAAGCCCGGCAATCGGGGTGGTATAGCGGCACGTCCAGTTCCTTGAATTCCAGTCCGAACAGCCGGTTTGCCGTGCCAAAGGCCGCATCAATCATCGCGTCCAGCGACAGGTAAGGCTTCACTTCCGATTCATCCAGATCATGCTCCGCCTGCCGCCGCTTCTCCGCATAATAGCGCCAGTCCCAAATCCGTAAATCTGCATTGATTCCATCGGCTTGCATCATTTCGGTCAGGGTTTCGGCATCCTTTTCCGCCTGCGCCTTGGCCGGCTCCCAGACCTGCATCAGCAGATCGCGCACCCGATCCGGCGTTTTCGCCATCTCGGTTTCCAATTTATAGGCCGCGAAACTCTCATACCCCAGAAGTTGCGCCCGCTCCTCGCGCAACCCCAATATCTCGGCGCAAATCTCGCGATTGTCGGTCTCACCGCCCATCGCGCCGCGTGCCTCCCAAGCGCGAAACGCCTTTTCGCGCAGGTCCCGCCGGGGCGAGAATTGCAGGAACGGAACGATTAACGAACGCGATAATGTGATCACCGGGGACTCCAGCCCCTTTTCACGACCCGCTTCCCGCGCCGCTGACACAACAAAATCGGGAAGGTTTTCAAGAGCGTGCTCATCCAACTCCATGTACCAGCCGGATTCATCGGCCAGCAGGTTTTGCGTGAACTGCGTGCCAAGTTCGGCCAACCGCCCCATGATCTCGCGCATCCGTTTGTCCGATTCGCCGCTCAGCGCCGCCCCAGCCCGCACGAACCTGCGCCGGGTCAGCATCAACAAACGCTCTTGTTCATCGGTCAAATCAAGGCTTTCCCGATCTTGCCAAAGCGCCTCAATCCGATCAAAAAGTTTTTTATTTCCAGTGACTTCCGAAGAGTATGCCGCCAGTTTCGGGCTAAACGCGCGCTGCAACTCCTGCCGCTTCGGGTTACTGTCCGATCCGGCAACGGTGAAAAACACCGACAACACCTTGTCCAACGACTCACCACTGGCCTCCAAGGCCTCTATCGTATTGGCAAAGCTGGGTTTTTCCGATTTTTCGGCGATCGCCTTCACCTCTGCCCGGGCCGCTTCCAACGCCTTCTCGAAGGCGGGTTCGAAGTCCTCGTCCGAAATCTCATCGAAAGGCGCCAATTTGAACGGGCCACCCCATTCCTTCAACAGCGGGTTTGTCATGCCTCAGGCTCCTTTTTCCTTTGATTTCTGACAGATGGGGCAATCCTCACGTGGGTGAATGGCGATCTTGCGGGTCTCCCCCCAAAGCGCATCATAGATAAACATTTCCCCCAAAAGCGCCTGCCCCGCCCCGGAAATCAACTTCACCGCCTCCACGGCCATCATCGCCCCCACCACACCCGGCAGCGGCCCAACCACCCCTGCCTCGGCACAAGAAGGGGCCAATCCGGCGGCCGGGGCCTCGGGGAAAATACACTGATAACAAGGGGTTCCACGATGCGCAGCAAAGACACTCACTTGCCCTTCCCACTGCGACAGGGCCCCGGAAATCAGCGGTTTGCCCAGCGCCACGCAAGTCGCATTGGCCAGATACCTAGTGTCAAAATTGTCCGTGCCATCAAGGATCACGTCATATTCGGCAAACAGGTCTGCCGCGATCTCCGGCGTTAACCGTCGCTGATACGCGCGGGCCTCCACATACGGGTTTTGCGATGTCATCGCGGCCACCGCCGACTGCACCTTGGGCAACCCGATGTCAGAATCTTTATGGATGACTTGACGTTGCAGGTTCGAGTTGTCCACGAAATCGTCATCTACCACACCAATCGTTCCCACACCGGCAGCGGCCAAATACATTAACGCGGGCGATCCCAGCCCCCCGGCCCCGATCACTAGAACCTTGGCTTCCTTCAACGCCTTCTGTCCCGGCCCACCGAGTTCTCGCAAAACGATGTGCCGGGCATACCGATCCAACTCGGCTTCGGAAAACAGCCCTTTCTTTTCAGGCTCTTGCCGCGCTTCAGCACGGCTACGAAGTGCCTTCAGGCCCCAACGATAGGCCAAGACAATCGCGGCGAACCCTCCGATCAAAAGCCAAAGCGCCTGGCTCTCGCCAGTGGCCATCCTTAGCGGATGCCCATCGGGCAGGATCAGATGCAACAGCACAACCCCCACCCAAAGCATCCCGATCATGCCCCATCTCAAGCGTTTGGGGGTCTGGAGCAACGCCCCCACCCCCCAAAGCGCCGCCGCCATGACCAAGACCAAAAGCATCAGGTAGCCCCCGTCGAACCAAAGCCGCCCGCGCCCCGGTCTGTCACATCCAGATCGTCAACCAAATCAAATCGCGCCTGCACCACAGGCGCCACAACCATCTGCGCAATCCGCATTCCATGGGTCACATGGAAGGCCTCTTGCCCGGAATTCATGACGATCACCCCCAAAGGGCCGCGATAGTCGCTGTCGATGGTGCCGGGGCTGTTGGGCAGGGTGATCCCGTGCTTGAGCGCAAGGCCGGATCGAGGCCTGATCTGAACCTCGTATCCATGCGGAACAGCCAGCCGAAGGCCAGTCGGAATCAACACCCTCTCCCCGGGATCAAGAACAATACCGTCGCGCGCCTCGGCTGGGAAATTCGCCCGCAGATCGGCGCCGGCCGCCCCCGATGTTTCATAGGACGGCAGGCCAAGGCCCGGATCTGCGCCCTCATCCCAAAGCATTGAAATCAGGACCATTTCCGCCCCACAATCCGTGTCAAAATCTCTGTTCCCTAGGTCAAGGACTTCGCGATGCGTTCCGCCAAACGGCGGGCAACATCGTCTTTCGACATGCGCGGCCAATCCTCGGCCCCGCTGTTGGTGATCAAGGTAATGTCATTTTCCCTGCCGCCCATGATTCCCGTCGCATGGCTCACATCATTGGCCACGATCCAGTCACAGCCCTTACGCTTGCGCTTGGACGTGGCATTGTCGATCACGTCATCGGTTTCCGCGGCGAAGCCAACCACAAGAGACGGTCGCCCGTCGTCCATCTGGCTGACCGTCGCAAGAATGTCCGGGTTTTCCTCGAATTCGAGTTTGGGCAAGCCGCCCTTGGCCTTCTTCATCTTGCTGTCGCTGGCACTGGCAACCCGCCAATCCGCCACAGCCGCCGCAAAAATCGCTGCGTCGACCGGAAGGGCTGTTTGCACGGCCTCAAGCATCTGCTGCGCGGTTTCAATACGCACGGTTTCGACACCTTCAGGTGGCGCAACATCCGCAGGCCCGGTAACAAACACCACCTGCGCGCCAAGGGCCCTCAGCGCGCTCGCAATTGCCGCCCCTTGGGCGCCGGAAGACCGGTTCGCGATATACCGCACCGGGTCAATGGGTTCATGTGTGGGGCCGGAGGTGACCAAAACACGCTTGCCCGTCAAAGGGCCATCCACCAAGGCCTCCTCAACCGCCGCGACAATCTCAAGGGGTTCCGCCATTCGCCCGGGCCCATGTTCGCCACAGGCCATGTCGCCCTCGTTCGGGCCAACGAAGCGGATGCCATCACCCTTGAGTGTCGCGATATTGCGTTGTGTCGCGGGATGATCCCACATGCGCACATTCATTGCCGGCGCCACCATGACCGGCGTGTCCGTCGCCAACAACAGGGTCGAAGCCAGATCATTGGCATGCCCTTGCGCCATTTTCGCCATTAGATCTGCCGTTGCGGGTGCCACAACTATCAAGTCAGCGCTGCGGCTCAGTTCGATATGGCCCATCTCGGCTTCATCGGTGAGGTCGAACAGGTCACGGAACACTTTCTTGCCTGCCAAAGCCGACACCGACAAAGGGGTGACAAACTCTTCTCCGGCTCGGGTCAGAACAGGCGTCACACTGGCGCCACTCTCTCGTAGACGCCGAATTAGATCCAGCGATTTGAAGGCCGCGATTCCGCCACCAATAATCAGAAGAATGTGTTTCGATGCCAACATGGCGCGTCCCCTTGAGCCCCGTCGCGACAGTAGGCCTTGCCCGGTCAGGGGGCAAGGGCATGCCTATTGAAACGCGGCGCAGGGATCGGGGCGATCTACCGGATCGGCCGTCACCACCTCGTCGAACGTCCCGTGAATGGTACGCCCAACCTCGGCTTGCCCAATCACGAGCAAGTCAAGCTCGGGGGCGACGCGCTGAAGATACGAAGGAACGCCCCAATCGCGGCGGGCATGTCCGTTCCCGG
>DATFKJ010000201.1:0-2754 GCA_035268705.1 Roseovarius sp.
CGGGCGGCAACTCGATGGCGCGCTCAGTGCCATTCGCGCCCTGCCCCCGATCCTTGACGCCGTGGGCGACAAGATCGAGGTGCATATCGACAGCGGCATTCGCTCGGGTCAGGACGTGCTCAAGGCCATGGCGCTTGGGGCCAAGGGAACCTACATCGGCCGTGCCTTCGTCTATGGCCTTGGTGCCATGGGCGAAGAGGGCGTGACCACGGCCCTGGACTGCATCCACAAGGAACTGGATGTCTCCATGGGCCTTTGCGGGCGCACCGATATCAACGCGCTCGACCGTGATATCCTCATGGTGCCTGAAGATTTCACAGGCCGCTGGGCTTAACCCTCAACGCGGGCAGGCGCGCCGGTGGCCATGTTTGTCCCGATATAGGGTTTCTTGGCCGCCTTCCACGCACCAAACCCGCCTTCCATATGGGCGATTTGACCAATCCCGGCATCAATCGCCGCGCGGGCGATCTTTTCCGACCGCACGCCTGAACCACAGTGGAAAACGATCCGCTTGTCCCTTTGTCCGGGCAGCTTATCGGCATTGAAAAACGGCATCGGCAGCAAAAGCGCGCCTTCGATATGCTCGAACATGTATTCCTGTGGCGTGCGCACGTCGATCAGGACGATCTCGTTTTTCGCCCAAGCCTCGGCGGCTTCCTCAACGGTCCAAGTCTCGAATGTCGCGTCACCAATGGTTTCGCTTTGCATGGTTTGTCCTTTCGCGCGGTTCAGAAACGATTTGCAGGGATCTTGTAATAGGCATTGCCGTCCGCCTCCGGTTCCGGCAACTGCCCGGCCCGCAAATTCACCTGCAAGGCGTAAAGCATCCGATCCGGCAGGCCAAGTGTGGCGTCCCTTTCATCGCGCAGCTTGGTAAAAGCCTCGCGCGTGGCCCCGCCACCCACATGCGGGTTATCGGCTTTGTGCTGTGCCACCGTGGCCTCCCATGCGGGGGTCTCGCGGTCTTTCACGGGCGGATAATCATGGCCGACAAACAGGCGCGTGTCCTCCGGCAAGGCCAGAATGGCCTGTAAACTGTCGTACAAGTCATCCGAAGACCCACCCGGGAAGTCCGCCCGCGATGTGCCCACATCCACATGCATGAAGGTGTCATGAACAAAAGCCGCATCACCCATCACATAAGTGATCGAGCCAAGCGTATGCCCGGGCGACAGCATAACGCGAACCTCCAGATTGCCCAGTTTGAATGTCTCGCCATCCTCGAACAGTCGGTCAAAATCCCGGTCCGGCTCAAATGCCCCGGGCGTGTTGTAAATCCGCTCCCAAAGCGCGCCGATGTCCCGCACCTTGGCGCCGATCGCATTGGGCGCGCCGGTCTGTTGCTTTAGCCATCCAGACGCCATCAAATGGTCAGCATGCGGATGGGTATCCAGAACCCATTCCACATCAAGCCCCCGCTCCTTGATGAAAGCGAGAATCTCCGACGCGCTGTCATAACGGTTCCGCGCCTCGGCAGGGTCGAAATCCTGCACCACGTCTATCAGGGCCGCCTTGCGCGTCTCGGGGCAGACCGCAACATATTGCACCGATCCGGTCGCCGGATCGTAAAAGCCGGTCACCTCTGGAGATTTGGGTCCGTTTGAAACGCTGGTTCGCGTGAACATCTCGGCCTCCTTTCAAAAGGTTTCTATTCAGGTAATTGAATATTTTTCCGTTCCAACCCGAAGCACCCAAATTCTTTGAGCAAAGCCACCGATGGACCACGCTGTCACTGGCAGAATCGGGGCAACTCATGCTAGATATGCCCAAATGAACTTACCTGACCCCAATATAAGCGCCGCTCGGCCTATTATTCGGCAGCTAGACGATGCCGCGATTAACCGTATTGCGGCGGGTGAAGTCGTCGAACGCCCCGCCTCGGCGGTCAAGGAACTGATGGAAAACGCGCTCGATGCAGGGGCGCGGCGGATCGAGGTCAGCTATGCCGACGGCGGCAAAACCCTGATCCACGTCAGCGACGATGGCTGTGGCATCGCGCCCGAAGATTTGCCGCTGGCCCTGTCGCGCCACGCCACCTCGAAAATCGACGGCTCGGACCTGCTTAACATCCACACCTTCGGGTTTCGGGGGGAGGCGCTGCCAAGCCTCGGCGCGGTCGGGCGGCTCACCATCACCTCCCGCGCACAAGGGCATGACGCCGCCGAAGTGACGGTCAGTGGCGGTGAGATGAGCGGCGTTAAACCCGCCGCTCTGAATGGCGGTACCATCGTCACCCTGCGTGATCTCTTCCATGCCACGCCCGCGCGCTTGAAGTTCATGCGCACCGACAGGGCCGAGGCGCAGGCGATCACCGATGTGGTCAAGCGCCTCGCCATGGCCGAACCCTTCGTGGGCTTTACCCTGCGCGATGTCTCGGGCGGCGGCGAAGGGCGCGTGACCTTCCGCGCCGACCCCGAAACGGGCGATCTATTCGACGCTCTGCATGGCCGCTTGGCCCGCATCCTGGGGACTGAATTTGCCGAAAACGCCCTGCTCATCGACGCCACCCGCGAAGGCCTGCACATGCGCGGCTATGCCGCCCTGCCCACCTATTCGCGCGGCAGTTCCGTCGCGCAATACCTTTTCGTCAACGCCCGTCCTGTGCGCGATAAAATGCTCTACGGCGCCCTGCGCGCCGCCTACCACGATTTCCTCAGCCGTGACCGCCACCCGGCCGCGGCGCTCTTCATCGAATGCGACCCCACATTGGTTGACGTCAACGTCCACCCCGCCAAATCCGAGGTCCGTTTTCGT
>DATFKJ010000202.1:0-3954 GCA_035268705.1 Roseovarius sp.
CCCGGCAACATCGCCACAAAGGTGACCACAGCGATGAACGCCGCCCAGCCCAGCATCGGCACCGGGTTGCCCATCACCACCTGAAAGCTGGTGATCATCGCCGTCACGAAATCCACCTCCCGATCCAGCAACAGCGGCAAGGCGATCACCGTGATATTGTAAAGCAACAGGGCAAAGCCGGCCCCCACCAGCGTGCCAAATCCCAGCATCGTCAGCCCTTCACGCGTCAGGTACACCTCGTAGGTGCTGGAAATATTGGTCATCGTGGAAAACCCCAGAAACAGCGCAAATATCATATGAGCGAGAAAAAACCAGAATAAGAACAAGATGATGATCACCGCGCAGATCGACGGCAACTGCCGCTTTCCTTGATACAAGATAACGCCGAAAACCTCGCCCGGCTCCAGTGGAAGGCCCATCTGCAAACGATGGCTCACCTCGTAGAACCCCACCGCCGCAAACGGGCCAATCAGCGGAAAGCTGACGGCTGCGAATATCAGCCAATAGGTCTGCCCGGTGACCCATGTGACATAGGCCATGATCCAACCAACAGCCACGTAGACCCCAGCAAAAACAATGGCATAGCCCGGCGCACGCTTCATGTCGGCCCAGCCCTGGCGCAGGGCCTCGCCCAGCATGGAAAAATCAACTGCGCCCATCTGTGGCGCGCCGAGCGGCTTTTCTGGCTGCATGTGTCGTCCTCCCGTTACAGGCAGACTAGCCAAAATGCCGCAGGTCAAAAAGATACAATTGTCACTCAGGTTTTCGCGGGGCGCTGGCCCGGCCAATCGGTGGCGTCGTGATAGGCCTGCGCCAGCCGCAGCAGCACCCCGTCACCGCCTCGTGGGCCAATAAGCTGCACGCCCATCGGCAGGCCGTTTTCACCGAACCCCGCGGGCATTGCGACCGCCGGAAGCCCGGCCAGACTGGCCGGGACCATGACCTCCATCCACCGATGATAGCTGTCCATCGCATGGCCCGCCACCTCGCGCGGCCATTCCCATTCCACCGGAAACGGCCAGACCTGCGCCGTGGGCAGGGCCAATGCGTCATAGCTCTCGAAGAGGCCCGCCGCGACGCGGAACCACTCGGACCGGATTTCGCTGGCTTCATGCACCTCCAAAGCACTCAACGTCCGGCCCTGCTCGATCTCCCAAACCGCCTCGGGCTTCAGCTGGTCTCGGGTCTCCGGCGCCTCCAACAGCGGCCCCAGTTGCGCCGCCATAGCCCAACTGCGTAGGGTGGTCCAACTGTGCCATAGAAGGTCCCGATCAAAGGGGGCCGCCAAGGGCTCAACCTCTGCCCCCTGCTCCGTCAGCACCGCAAGCGCGGCCTCACAAAGTGGCGCGATGCCCCCCTCATAAGGAAAGGCCCCGCCCCAATCAGCCAGCCACGCAATCCGCGCGCCCTTGGCCCCGCCACGCAAGTCCAAATCCGGCACGACGCGCCCATAGGGCTGCCGCACCTCCGGCCCGCCCATGATGCCCAGCAACAGCGCCAAATCGCCGGGGCTGCGCGCCATCGGCCCGTTGGTCGATATCGGATGCAGGACGCTTTCGCCCTCCGGCGTGGCGGGCACCAAGCCCCAGGTCGGTCGCATTCCATAGACATTGCACCACCCCGCCGGGTTGCGCAGGCTGCCCATCATGTCCGATCCATCGGCGATCGACAGCATCCCCGAGGCCAGCGCCACCGCCGCCCCACCCGACGACCCGCCGCACGTGCGCGCCCCGTCATAAGGGTTGCAGGTCACCCCATGCACCGGGTTGTAGGTGTGACTCCCAAGGCCAAACTCGGGCGTGTTGGTCTTGCCGATCATGATCGCACCCGCCGCGCGCAGCCGCGCCACATGCAGACTATCCCGCGCCGCGACCTGCCCCGCGAGGCTGGGCGAGCCGTGACTGGTGGGCAGCCCCTTGGCGTCGGCCAGATCCTTGATGGCAATCGGCAGCCCATGCAACGGCCCCTCCGGCGTGCGGTTGTCCGCCGCCTTGGCCTCAGCCAGCAAAACACCCTCGTCCTGCAAGGACACCACGGCATTCAGCCGCGGGTTGACCTCAGCGATCCGCGCCAGCGTGGCCTGCATCAAAGCCTCGGCGCTCACCTCGCCCGCCGCAATCGACGCCGCCTGCGCGCGGGCCTCCCATGTCAGTATTTCATCCATGCCGCCACGCTACCGCAGCCGCCTGGGCATACAAGCCCCTGTTTCTTCTTGCCGAAAATATCCCGGGGGACGTTGAAAATCCGATTTTCAACGGGGGGCAGCGCCCCCAAACTGCCGCCACAGTCGACCTTAGTCGTCGCCCTGCGCCTCGGCGCGGGTCTTGCCGGACACATTCATCGCCAACGTCGCGGCCATGAACTGATCCAGGTCGCCATCCAACACCCCCTTGGTGTCGCTGGTCTCGACGCCGGTGCGCAGGTCTTTCACCATCTGGTAAGGCTGCAAGACATAAGACCGGATCTGATTGCCCCAGCCCGCGTCGCCCTTGGATTCATGGGCCTCGTTGATCGCCTCGTTCCGACGGTCCAGTTCCAACTGATACAAACGCGATTTCAGGGCCTTCATGGCGATATCGCGGTTCTGGTGCTGGGATTTCTCCGAACTGGTCACCACGATGCCCGTCGGCGCGTGGGTGATCCGCACCGCCGAGTCGGTGGTGTTCACGTGCTGCCCGCCCGCGCCCGACGAGCGATAGGTATCAACCCGGATATCCGCCGGGTTCACCTCGATCTCGATATCGTCATCCACCACCGGATAGACCCAGACCGAACAAAACGACGTATGCCGCTTGGCCGCCGAATCGAAAGGCGAGATGCGCACAAGTCGATGCACGCCCGACTCCGATTTCAGCCAGCCATAGGCGTTATGCCCGGAAATCTTGTAGGCGGCCGATTTGATGCCCGCCTCGTCACCGGACGATTCCGATTGCAGTTCCACGGTATAGCCGCGCTTCTCGGCCCAGCGGACATACATCCGCGCCAGCATCGAGGCCCAGTCACAGCTTTCCGTACCGCCCGCGCCGGCGTTGATCTCAAGGAAGGTGTCGTTGCTGTCGGCCTCACCATCCAGCAGCGCTTCCAACTCCTTGGCCGCCGCGCGCTTGGCCAGCACCTTCAGGGCCTCCTCGGCCTCGGTGACAACCTCGTCGTCCTCTTCCATCTCGCCCAGTTCGATCAGGCCTGTCTGGTCCTCAAGTTCCTGTTGGATGTTGTTATGGGTGTCCAAGGCATCCACAAGGCTTTGCCGTTCGCGCATCAATTTCTGCGCCTTGGCGGGGTCATCCCACAGGTTGGGGTCCTCGACCCGCGCATTGAATTCCTCAAGCCGATGCTGGGCCGTTTCCCATCCCATCCGCTGGCGCAAAAGCTCCAGCGAATTCTCGATTTCGGTGACAAGGGTCTGAATTTCGGCGCGCATGGAATGTGGTCCTTGGTCTGCTCAGATGCGGGTGATAGCGCAGGGCGCAAGGGCGGGCAAGGTCACCCGCGCCCCGCCGATGTCTCTCAAGATGTCAGTAAAGCCCACCGGAACTCAGGGTGCCGAAGTTGGCCTTTCCGCCGACCGTCGCCTTCTTGCCGGTCGAGGTCGTGACCTCCTTGACCTGTTCCTGCTCGCCCGAGCGGAACAAATCAAGGTTTTCACCCATGGCAAAGCCACCGTCGAAGGTGATGCCGAAGATTGGCTCTTCACCATCCCGGAAGTATTCGGCCACCACATGTTCGCCGCTGGCGTCATCCGACAGGCGGGCACCGGTGAAACGGTCGATCTTGATGAACCGCCCGCCCGGCGGCACCCGGAATTCGCCGCCACCGTATTTCTGGATGGCTTCCTGCATGAACTCCTGGAACACCGGCCCGCACATCGACGCGCCATAGGCCCCGCGCCCAAGGCTGCGCGGCTGGTCATAGCCGATGTAACAGCCCGCCGCGACGGTGCTGGTGAAGCCCACG
>DATFKJ010000203.1:0-5526 GCA_035268705.1 Roseovarius sp.
ATTGCGCGCTTCGGTCCGTTTGTTTCGCTCGAAAAATGAGGTTTGGTGCCGGCTTCTTGTTTGGGTACAGGCAATGACAATACTGCTCGCACGGAAATGCCTGCTACCGGGAATGCGCACGCGAAAATCGCGGGGTCGAAAAAAGACGAAATGCATGTGCCGCCGACCGGCAATTCGAAGCCCGCCTTGTGATGTGCGAGGCGGACAGTCTGATGAGAAGAAGGGATCAGGATGCCTTTCGGTTTTCAATCTCTTCGTTGAAGCGATCGAGTTCGCGCTCGTCTTCAGGAAGGCCCTCACGCGAGAGCAGGACCGCGACCTTGCGCAGGCCCGGAACATGACTACAGATCACCAGCAGCATGACCATGATCGGGACCGACAGAAACATGCCGGGGATTCCCCATACAGCGCCCCAGAAAGCAAGGCTTATGATGATCCCGAAAGAGGAAAGGCGCAGAGCCCGCCCCATCATCCATGGGTCGATCACATTGCCGTTGATGAACTGGATAGTGCCGGTGATCAGGAACAGCAGCGCCGTCGTCGACGGCTCCCCGGTTTCGACAAATCCGACCAGTGCCACCATTCCCGTCGCGACAATGGACCCGATGTTTGGAATGTAGTTCAGGATGAACGTCAGGATGCCCAGCGACATAGCGAGTTCGATGCTAAAAAACGTCGCCACGGCATAGACCATCGCCCCGGTGATCAAGCTGACCGCGGTCTTGACGAGCAGATAATAGTTTACCCGGTGGATGATCGAGGTGATGATTTTGTTTGCACGCTCGGCCTGCGCCTCATCGCCGAAGAAATTTGACATCTTTGCGCCGAACCAAATCCGCTCCGCGAAAAGAAAGCCGACGAAAAGGATGACCAGAACCGTTCCTTGCATCAGGTTCCCCGCCTGCCCGGCCGCGGTGCGCACGTAACTCGACAATTCCACGCTGTTCAGCGAGTTGAGCACCGCCCGCTCCACATCGTCGCCCATCCAAGAGAAAAGGGAGGCCACCGCCGAGGGCGCGCGCTCGGCATAGGACAGGGTGTTGCTCAGCACCGTGTTGAGTTGCGCCAGCAGGATGGATGACAATAGCAGCAGCGCAGTCGAAATAAGCACAAGGGCCGCGATCGAGGCGAGCCAGTTTGGCACGCCGAAGCTCCCGATACGTTGTCTTGCGATCAGGCGGATGACATCCGAGGTCAGCGAAAACAGGATAATTGCCACCGCAAGAGAGATCAGAAGAAACCGCGCCTGAACCAACAGGAACAAGACCACCGCGAAAGCGATAATTACAAGTGCGCCGGTACGGACCCGCGCGTAGTCCTCGGTTTCACCCGGAATTCCAGACATCCTGTCTTTCCTTGTCGGCATGGTTGTCATTTTTCCCCTGACTTGACTATGCGCATCTCGGCAAGATGACACAAGGCATGGCACGGGTGCGATCGTTGAATCCTCAGTTGTCCGCCCGACCTTGACGAAAATCGTGGCAATGCAACCGCAAACACATTTTGTTGGAAGCTGCCGCCTTGCTAGGCGCTTGTTTGGTTTGGTCGGTGTGTTTGGGCGCCTTGAGCCTCATAGAATGGCGACCCAAGCGCCAAGACCCCGCGCCCATCGACTAGCCGAAACGCGCCTCGGGTCGTGTGATCCGGGGCGCAATTGTCACGATGGAATGTTCGTGGGTTTAGTTCATCAGCCCCGCAAAGCGCAGGGCATCATCCACCATGCCTTTTGTTTCATCCGTCAACCCGGTGAGGGGGGAGCGAACCTCTTCGCTACACAGGCCCAGTTGCGACATGGCATATTTCACGCCAACCAGCCCGGGTTCGGTAAAGATCGCCTTGTGCAGCGGCATCAGCCGATCCTGCAATTCCAGCGCCTTGGCATAATCGCCTGCCAGCGTCGCATTCTGGACATCGGCCACCATCCGGGGCGCCACATTGGCCGTAACCGAGATCACGCCCTGACCACCCTGCGCATTGAACCCATGCGCCGTGCCATCCTCGCCCGAGATTTGGCAGAATTCCTTGCCACAGGTCATCCGTTGCAGACTGACCCGCGCCAGATCGCCAGTGGCATCCTTGACCCCCACGATGCGCGGCAGCTTGGCCAATTCGCCCATGGTTTCAGGCATCATATCCACGACCGACCGGCCCGGAATATTATAGATGATGATCGGCAACTCACAGCAATCGTGCAGGGCCGTGAAGTGCGCGATCAACCCGCGTTGCGTGGGCTTGTTGTAATAGGGTGTCACGATCAGCGCCGCATCGGCCCCGACTTTCGCCGCGTGCTGCATGAAGCGCATCGATTCCAGCGTGTTGTTGCTACCCGCGCCCGCGATCACCGGAATGCGACCGCCCACCGCGCGCACCACTTCCTCGACCACGGTTTCATGCTCTTCGTGTGTCAGGGTCGGGCTTTCGCCCGTGGTGCCGACCGGGACCAAACCATGGCTGCCTTCGCCGATGTGCCACTCGACCAGCTTATTGAGCGTATCCAGATCCAGCTCGCCGTTCTTGAACGGCGTGACCAGGGCAGGAAAAGATCCTCTGAACATGACACGCTCCTTTGCTTTTACGTCGTGGCCCAAGGGGGCCGGTTAAAACTCTGCTATCTGCGCATGGCGGAACCCCGCCGCCTTGTCGGGAATGTGAATGGACGCAAGACGCCCGCGCGCATAGGCTGGCGCTGTCTATCCTTTGTACTGGCCAAAAATGCAAGAGATGTTGCGCCCCTTCGCCCTGTCATTGATGCTGATTTGCCAGAGTCTGCCGACCCTGGCCGATACCGCACCGCCACAGGCCGCCCGCCCCCTGTCCAGCGCCTTCGATGCGCTCTCGGGCGGGCGCTGGGACGTGGCTGCTGATCTGGCCCGCCGCGATGGCCCGGCGGCCGAGGCGCTGGTGGAATGGTATCGCCTGCGCGCGGGCCACGGCTCTCCGTTAGAGGTGCTCGAATTCCTCGACACCCATGCCGATTGGCCGGGCCTCGACTATCTCCGCAAGCAAAGCGAAGAAGCGTTGGCCGAGGCCCCCGACGACCTGATCCTGCGGTTCTATGACGGGTATCGCCCGCAAACCGGTCTCGGTTCCCTGTCACAGGCCAGCGCCCTTCTGAGCGTCGGGCGCAAAGGTGAGGCCGAGGCAAACCTTGTTCTCGCGTGGCGCACCCTCGATTTGAGCACCGAAGAGCACAACACATTCCTTGCGCGCCACGCCAAGCTTCTTGAACCCCACCACGCCGCCCGTCTTGATATGGCGCAATGGCGGGGCCTGCGTGACGTTTCGCTCATGCTGCCATTGGCTGAAGACGAGAAGCTAAAGACCATTGAAACCGCCCGAATGATCGACGGGGCCCGCCGCGGGCTGGATGATCGAATCGATGATCTGCCCGACGCTCAAAAGGCCGATCCGCATGTCGCCTTTGCGCTGTTCAATCACTACCTTGAACGCGACCGGGGCGATGATGCGCTTGCCGTCATGCTGACGCAAAGCCGGATCAAGGGTGGCCTTGGGGACCCGGACCGTTGGGCTGGCTGGCGGCGCGCCTTGGCGCGCGCCCAGATGCGCGATGACAACCCGCAAACCGCCTATGCGCTTGCCGCCACCCACCAGCTTACCGAAGGATCAGCCTATGCCGATCTGGAGTGGCTCTCGGGCTACCTCGCTCTGACGTACCTCAATGATGCCGCGCTGGCGCGCGATCACTTCCAGCGTTTCCGCGCCGCGGTGGATACGCCGATTTCCCTTGGCCGGGCGGGATATTGGATCGGCCGCGCCCAAGAGGCGCTGGGCGATCCAGAGGCCGCGAAAATGGCCTATGCCCAAGGCGCCGAACATCAAACCAGTTTTTACGGCCTGCTGGCCGCCGAAAAGGCGGGACTGCCCTCGGACCCGGCGTTGAAAGGCACCAATGATTTTGCCGCATACGAGAGCAGCGAATTGATGCAGCGGCCGGTCACTCAGGCCGCGATCATGGCGCTTGCCGCTGGCCGTTTGAACCTTGCCGAACGCTTTTTCACCCATATCGCCGAAACGCTGGACGAGGACGGCCTGAAACAACTGGCCAGTCTCTTGCGCGACCTTGATCAATCGCACCTGCAAGTCATGGTCGGCAAACGCGCCGCCCGCCGCACTCTTACCTTGCCGGGGCCGTACTATGCCCTGCACCCGATGACCGAAATGAACCTGCGGGTGCCCATGGAACTGGCCCTCGCCATAGCGCGCCGCGAAAGCGAATTCGATCACAGGGTCTCAAGCCGTGTCGGCGCCGAAGGCCTGATGCAGCTTATGCCAGGTACCGCCTCGGACATGGCCCGTGATCTGGGCATTGAACATGACCGCAGTCGCGTGCTGTCCGATTGGGCCTATAATGCCCGCCTCGGGTCGGCCTATCTTGCCTATCTGGCAGATCGTTTCGACGGCAATATCGTGATGATGTCGGCGGGCTATAACGCCGGACCCACGCGACCCGATCGCTGGATCGAAAAATTTGGCGATCCAAGGCGCGGTGAGATGGATGTTGTCGATTGGATCGAGCACATCCCCTTCCGCGAAACCCGCAACTACGTGATGCGCGTCGCCGAAAGCCTGCCGGTCTACCGCGCGCGGCTTGGGCGTGATCCGCACCCGGTGCCATTTTCCCAAGAACTCACTGGTGCGACCCTGCGCGCGGCCCTTGACTAACCGCTCTTCAGGCCTCGCGGCCTTTCTCGTGAAAAGGCCCCGTAAGGGGCGGCTGAGCGGCACGTCTTCTCCCCGTCACGCCGCCTGCCGTTGCCGCCACAGGGTAAATAGGCCCGCCCCCACGATCAATGCCGCGCCAAGCGCCACGTTTACCCGGATCGTTTCGGAGAATACGGTTATCCCGATGGCACTGCCAAAGACCAGTTGCAAATAGGCAAAGGGCTGCACCGAACTGGCCTCGGCCACCTCATAGCACTTGATGAGCGTGAAATGCCCCAAGGCGCCGGTGATGCAAAGCGCCCCCATCCACACCCAATCCGGCCCGGTCATCGGTTCCCAGAACCAGATGCCCACGGCGGTCATCGCCACCGACCCCACCGTTCCGGTCCAGAAAAACGAGGTCGCTGCACTGTCCTGCCGGGCCACATAGCGCGTGAGCAGACCGTATAGCGCAAACATCAGCGCCGCGATCAGGGGGATCACGGCGGCAGGCTGGAACACCCCGAACCCGGGCTCCAGAATGATGATGACACCGACAAACCCCACACCGATTGCCAGCCATCGGCGCCATCCCACATGCTCGCCGAGAATCGGCCCCGAAAGCGCGGCAATCAACAGCGGATAACAGATGAAAACAGCATGGCTTTCCACCAGCCCCAGAAGGGTGAAGCCGAAAACCATCACGCAGATTTCCGTGACCAACAAAACCGCCCGAAACCCCTGAACCAAGGGCTGCCGGGTTCGGGCCGCCGCCCGCAGGCCACCGGCCTTGCGCGCCGCCACGCTCATCACGAAGGCGGCAAAGAACCAATAGCGGATCATCACCACCATCAGCACGTTGTA
>DATFKJ010000204.1:0-3815 GCA_035268705.1 Roseovarius sp.
ATCTCACCCGTCAGCTCTGGAAGGCTCCGCGTGAACTGGTTTTCCATCGTTTCGATGTCACGCACGGGCGCCGCCGGCGTGGGAGGTTGGGGAACTAATTCGGGAAACACATCCGCTGCACGATACAGGCTTCTCTGCTCAGAACCCATGGAAAATCCTCGATTTTTGCCAAGCAAGGCTCTTTTTTTTACAATACATACCAGAGGTTGTATTTTCTGGCCATAGTTCCGCCACTTTTTTATGGTGATTATTTTTAAATGGCTCGAAACAAAAGGAAAATTGGGCTTGACCGAGGCAGGACGCTTACGGCTGACAGGCAATTCGCAGGCGTTTGCGACATAATCAGAGCAAGGCTTCGATGGTGAAACATGACCCCTTCGTCTTTCTATAGGGTAAGACTCCGCAACCCGCGTAATCTGTTCCTGCTGACATCGCAGATGAAAGATTATGCACGCGTGGGCCAAAATCTTTTCTGGCAGCGCCAAGCGATCTATGCGGCCGCACTTCTTCTTGAGGCGTTTTACTACAGCATGGGTGTGGCCCTGATCACCCTCGCCGTCGTGACGGCCGCGGAAGCCTTTGATGGGTATGTCTTTCGCCGAATCCTGAGAATGAAGAAGCGCAGCGTGAGAGAGGCGCGAAAGTGCCTGCGCCTGCTCCATGCGGGAACGCTACTCAGTTCACTCAATATTGCCGCATTCGCGATCACGATTGCGATCCTTCAGGGGCATACAACGCATTTCATGCCGTTGTTCTTCCTGTTCGCGGCGGCGATTTTCGCCGCGATGCACAATCACCAAGTCAAATCCGTGCTTATGCTGCGGCTGAGCATCTATTTCGCGGCCTTTCTTTTCATACCGCTCTACGACATCATAAGCGTCAAAGCGCATATCCTGTCCGAGCTTTGGGTCCAGTTCTTCACCAGCCTCTTCGTGATGTTCTTCATCGTGGACAGTTCAAGGGTGTACCGCGGCCTTTACATGAAGAGCCTGCAACAGATCGAAGACCTTCGCATCGAGCATGAAAAGACCAAGGCGGCCTATGTCGCGAAGTCCGAGTTTCTTTCGACCGTCAGCCACGAGTTGCGCACGCCGCTGACCTCCATCAAGGGCTCGCTTGATCTGATCGGGTTCGGTGCGATGGGTGAAGTTCCGGACCGCATGAAAAACGTCATCTCGATCGCCCAGCGCAACGCGACGCGATTGAGCGCGATCATCACCGACCTGCTGGACCTTCAGAAAATGGATGTCGGGCAGATGTCCTTCGAATTCGATACCGTCGACGTGAAATCGTTCCTCACCCAAGTCGTGGAGGCCAATGAGCCCTACGCGAAAAGCCTGAATGTCGCCCTTGATCTCCAAGACGTGGAAAGCGATCTTTACGTTTACGCGGATGACGCCCGCCTTGAACAGGTCTTGTCGAACGTCCTGTCCAATGCCGCGAAATTCTCGGAGGCGGGTGACACGGTGACCATCACGGCCAAGGCGGACCAAGACACCATCCGCATATCGGTGATTGACCGGGGCATGGGCCTTTCCGAAGATGCAAGGCAAGCCGTTTTCGAAGAATTCCGCCAACTGGATTCAACCGACCGCCGCAAGGTCGGGGGAACAGGTTTGGGGATGAACATATCCAAGCGCATCATGGACGCGCATCATGGCGTGCTGGACTACTTCAAGAACGACGGCGCGGGCACGACCTTCTTCATGGAGCTAAAGCGCCTGCATGCGCCCGAGTTGTTTGCCGCAAACCAGCCTGACGAAGACCTGCGTAACATCGCCTGACGGGCGGTCACGGTGCTGTCGGGCAGCTTTGCCCGCCCGATAAGTGCCCCCTCAGACGCCCCTGTCCAAGATCAGCAAAACCTCGCTTGTCTTTTTCTCAATCAGGAATCGTCAAACTTTCGCCCTGTTCTCCGTACAGTTTAATTCTCGTGTGGCGTGTGTTTTCTCACCAACTTTTGGGCTTCGTCCATGCAAGGGGGACATACTATGAAGATTCTGGCCGTCGATGATGATCCGATCATCCTTGAATTGCTTACCGAGGTCCTGCGTGCCGCAGACTTCGAAAACGTGACCGTTTGCGGTTCTGCAAACGAGGCACTCAACACCCTCGAAAGAACGACGGTTCCTTTCGACTGCTTCTTGCTCGATATTCAGATGCCGGATGTCGACGGCATACAGTTGACCTCGGCGATCCGCGCCATGCCCACCTATGCCGACACCCCGATCCTGATGATCACCGCAATGTCGGACCGCACCTATATCGACAAGGCATTCGAAGCCGGCGCAAGCGACTATATCACCAAGCCCTTCGAGATCAGCGAAGTGCATGCCCGCTTGCGCGTGTTCGAAGCCCTCGTGAAGGAACGCAAGTGGAAAGAAGACCGCAATCCCGTGGCCCCACAGCAAGAGCCACTGGCGATGGTTGCCGATGCGGATTTCCAAAGACGCCTTCGCTTGCACGATATCGACGGTTTCATTGATTACCTCGCTTTGGAAAATTACCTGATGCAGGTTCCCCGCATGTCGCTACTGAGCATGTCCACCGTGGGGATCGTCGTGCGCGACATGCATCGGATTTTTGCCGCCAGCAGTGTCTATGAATACGAATCCGCCGTGGCGGACGTGGCCGAAGCCATCTCTGAAACCGTCAAGCCGCAACAGTTTTTCGCGGCCCACGCCGGGGAAGGCGAATTCGTTTGCGTTATCGACAATGGCGGCGGATTTGATGCCGAAGCCTTCGAACGCGCCTTGAACGAAACCCTGCAAGAGATGGATCTCCATTTTTGCGACGGGCGGGCCATGAGCCTGCAAACCGCGGTGGGTGATCCGATTTCACTGAAAATCAGATCGGCAAAAAGCCTGCCGAACGCATTGGTTCAGGCGCTGTCAAACGCCGAAACCACGGCACGCATCGGGCGCGAAGCCAATTCCGATTCATGGGGAAAATCCGCGCTTCTGGGTCGATAACTATAGTGTTTCGCGAAAATCTGTTATGCAGGTTTTCCGCGAAACACCTTAACCAAACGAGTTCTTCAATTGGGGACCATGACAGATTTCAAAATGGCCGAAGGCCTGACCAGGGTCCGGTATCGCTTCATCGAGGAACTCGAACCTCGGCGTAACGAATTGGTCCTCTTGCGCGATGGGCTCACGGACACGCCGTTGGCCGAGGAAAAAGTCACGTCGATTGCGCGGATCGCCCACAAGGTCGCCGGAACGGCCGAGACTCTGGGGTTCGCGAACCTTGGCAAAGTCGCGGCCGAACTCGATGAGTTCATCGACCAAAACCCGGCGGGTGGCGTCATGCCGGGAAATGTCCTTCTAGGCCTTTTGGACACCATGATCGCGCTGTCTGACGAAATTCTTTCGGCCAAGGATCACTGAAGCGTTCCGCCTTTGACCTGAGACATCAGCGAAAGGCGGAACGCGGGCAAGTCGATTTGCGAAACCATGGACCCGGCAGATAGCCTCACAAGTCCATGCAGCCGCAGACCAGTCCACAAAAGGGGCCGGTCAGAGCCTCAATCAAATTGAGCAGGGAAAGATTGGTGCGGTCGAGAAGACTCGAACTTCCACGGGTGTTACCCCACAGCGACCTCAACGCTGCGCGTCTACCAATTCCGCCACGACCGCACAGTCAATGACTTGGTGATCGGCTCTCTAGACCAAGCCATTCCGCTCCTCAAGCAAAAAATGCCGCATTCAGGCGGTGATGCTGCGTCCGCTTCCCTTGCGACGCAGCGCATGCGCCGCGAGCCCTGCCAGAACCAGCACGATCATCGCATATCCCAACTCTCGGGCGTCGTTGAA
>DATFKJ010000205.1:0-3534 GCA_035268705.1 Roseovarius sp.
ACCCTGCACGATCACGCGAAAGGAAACCCGATGAACGAGCAAACCAACGACGGCTGGTTCGACCCCGAGGCCACCACCTTCGGCGATCGCGTGGCCGGCGCGCGCGAACAGGCCAACATGACGCAGGCTGAATTGGCAAAGCGCCTCGGCGTCAAGCTCAAGACCCTCAAGGGCTGGGAAAACGACCTGAGCGAGCCGCGCGCCAACAAGCTCTCGATGATGGCTGGCCTGCTCAATGTCTCGCTCCTGTGGCTTCTGTCGGGTGAGGGCGAAGGCCCCGACGCGCCCGGCGAGGAAGGCGAACTGTCGCGCGACGTCACCGATATGCTGACCGAGATCCGCGACATCCGCACCCATATGGCGCAATATGTCGACCGTCTGGGCCGTCTGGAAAAAACCCTGCGCAGCAAGCTCAAGGACGAGGCGGGTGCCTGAGGAAACCCGCGAAATCCGCCTCAAGCGTCTTTACATGCGCTCGATTCGGCGTGGCATCAAGGAAATGGACATCATCCTTGGCCGCTACGCCGATACGCGCCTGCCCGAGCTGGATCACGCCAGCCTCGACACCTACGATACGCTGCTGTCCGAGAATGATCAGGATCTCTATCAATGGGTGACGGGGCAGGCCCCGGCGCCGGATGCACTCGCGCCGCTGATCGAAGATATCGCCCGGCTTTCCAACGCAAGCGGCGCCAAATAGTTCGGATTTTATACGCCTCCCGCAGGGTTTAACCGATTATTCGGCAATTTATCCCAGTGTCCTCTCCGAGCAGTATCGCACGGAGACGGAGATGAGTTTGCACACCCCCTTTGACGCCCCCGCGAACAGGCAGGGCTTTATGACAGGCTACCTTGATGCGCTGGCGCTGGTCGAACGACTGCACCGGTTGCTTCTGGATGTCATCAAGGATGAATTCGAACGCGTGGGCGTCCTCGAAATCAACGCGGTACAGGCGCTTTTGCTGTTCAACATCGGCGATAACGAGGTGACAGCGGGGGAGTTGAAAACCCGCGGCTACTACCAAGGCAGTAACGTCAGCTACAACCTCAAGAAACTGGTGGAAATGGGCTACATGCACCACCAGCGATGCGAGGTGGATCGCCGCTCGGTTCGGGTTCGATTGACCGAAAAGGGGCGCGGTATCCGCGATATCGTGGCGCAGCTTTTTGAGCGCCACGCCGACGGGATGCAGGACAAGGGGGTTCTTGGCCTCGACGGTATCGACCAGATCACAGGCTCTCTGCGCCGTGTCGAACGCTATTGGACGGATCAGATCCGCTATATCTACTGAGCGCCGGGTCTACGCAACGCCCGCCGTCTCCTTGTTTCATCACCGCGCCTGCACGACCTGCGGCGCGGCCATTTCCCTTTGCAGCTTGCGCTGCATGGCTTGGGCGAAATCTTCGTAGTCCATCGCGGTTTCCACGAAGGCGCCCGGACCGCGGATGACATGCCGTTCGTAATGGGCCTGAAGCGAGGTTACCTGGCTCAAGTCCTTGCTGGTATTGGCCCGCGACTGTGGCCCCACGACCAAGCCGTTGACCGTGATCCCCGCCACCGAAGCCTCGCTCAAACTTCCGGGGTGTGGGCCCGTGTTGGACGGCCCATCACCCGAGATATCCAGCGTTTTTTGCCAACATTCCTGCCCCCGCAGCATTTCTGCCCCCCAAACTATGGCCGACCCGATCGCGGTATTGGGGTCGTCATAGCGGTTTTGCGAGGCCCGCAACTGTGCAGCCACAAGGGCCATGTCGCCCGGGGTCTGCAACTCCGTCCAGTCCACCAAAAGTCTCTGCTGTGCCTCGCCGCCCCACTCGAAAACAGCCAACCGGATCGGCGCTTGGGGCATCGCCAGGGCCATGGCCTGCACCTCGGAGGCTTCCAATGCCCGCGCCAGACCTTCAAGCTGCAATCGGTACTCTACCCCGTCGACCGAGCCGGAGACATCCAACCCCAGAACCAAGGCTTGCCGGCACGCCGCCTGCGCCACGCTGGCCCAAAGGCCAAGCATCAGCGCGGCCCACTTCATCCGCGCGGGGCAGGGCGCACATTGCCGCCCAGCATGATATCGTTGATCTCACGGTAAAGCTTGCGGGTCATGGCATTGCGGAAATCCTCGAACCCATTGGCGGTTTCCAAAAAGGCATTGCGCCCCCGGATGACGTGCTCGCGGTAAAACCCCAAAACCTCCGCGTCATGGCCCAAGATGACCAAGCCATTCACGGTGACATCCGCCAAGGGGAAATGGCGATAGGCAAGGCGCGGCCCGAAGCCGTCGTTATTCACACCATCCCCCGAGACGTCGATCACCCGCCGGTCACAAACCGGTGCGCGCGACAGCATCCGCGCGGCATAGCCGATGCCATATCCCATGGCCGTGGGAAATTCGCTTTCGCTACGCACCGACCCGGCCAGTGCATCCACCGCCCGGTCGATATCCGCCTCCACCCGCAACAGCGTCCAGTCCAGCAGAACCTTTTGCTTGTAGCGCCCGCTCCATTCGTAGGCCGAAAGCGCCACCGCCCCGGCCCCCCCGCGCAGGATCGCGTGGCGCACCTCGGGTGCGTCAAGGGCAGAGGCCAACCCCAAACGCTGCAAATCATATTCCAACTCATCCACGGACGAGGACACATCAAGGGCCAGAACCAGCGCCAACCGGCAATCTTGCGCCCCGGCGGGCAGTGCCGCCAAGACCCAAAGCCAAAGCGCGGTGAAAACCCTTACCAATGGCCCGAATTCTCCATGCTGGCCCAAGGCTCGGCTGGTTTAAGCGCCTCCCCCTCCTGCAACAACTCGATCGAGATATTGTCGGGGCTGCGCACAAAGGCCATACGCCCATCGCGCGGCGGGCGGTTTATGGTCACGCCATTGTCCTGCAAGTGCTGGCACATCTCGTAGATATTCTCGACCGAATAGGCCAAGTGCCCGAAGTGGCGGCTGTCGTCGGGCAGGGCGTCATCGCCATCCCAGTTATACGTCAACTCCACCGGGCATTCCTCCTGTCCCTCGGGCGCCATGAAGACGAGCGTAAAGCGCCCGGCCTCCACATCCATGCGCCGAACCTCTTTCAGGCCCAACAACGCATAGAATTGTTTGGATTTTTCCAGGTCTTTCACGCGGACCATCGTGTGCAGATATCTCGTGCGCATCGCGGATCACTCCTTTCAAAGGTTCAGTCAAAGGTTCAGTCAAAGGATAATCGTGCCTGCGCGCCTGTCGAGGGGAAAGCCCCAGATTCCCAAGGCAAAGCCAAGCTCGTCTTCACCATCGACACCCAAGTCGCCGTGCCGCCCGTCGGTTTTATTGAGACAAGCGCACATGCCCCATCGACCGCACACGGCATGCTTGTCGTCAGGAAACAAGACCAGCACCCCATATTGTCGTTTTGTCCGCGCGATCCGCGAGATATAGTCATGTCACGACTCGCCCCGCTTGACGAAAGGATGCCCCATGCCCCTCAGCCCCGAACAACAGGCCGAAATCGAAGATCAGCGCGGCACACCGCAATCCACGCTGCGCGCGACCGCGCCGGG
>DATFKJ010000206.1:0-7994 GCA_035268705.1 Roseovarius sp.
CGATGGAAAACGTGGCGCTATGGCACGAACGCGACATCTCACATTCCTCCGTCGAACGGATGATTGGCCCGGATGCCACCATCACGCTGGATTTCGCCCTCGCGCGCCTGACCGGCGTGATCGACAAGATGCTGATCTTCCCCGAGACCATGCTGGAAAACATGAACAAGTTCCCCGGCCTCGTGATGTCACAACGCGTGCTTCTCGCCCTGACACAAGCGGGCGTCAGCCGCGAAGACGCCTATGCCATGGTGCAGCGCAACGCGCTCAAGGTCTGGGAAGAACGCACCGATTTCAAAGAAGAACTGCTGTCTGACGCTGATGTCATCGCCGCCTTGGGCAAAAAGCAGATCGAGGAAAAATTCGACATGGGCTACCACACCAAACACGTCGATACGATCTTCGAACGGGTCTTCGGCGAAAGCTGAGCCTCAAGCATTCCATCCTTCACCTGCGAAAGCGATCAAGAGCGGAACTGTCGCGGCTATCCGGCGTTGCAGAACATTTCATAAAACGCTTTGGTAAGGCCCGGCCACGTGCGGGCCATATTCCGGCGACACCGGTCAGGCCAATTTTGCTTTCTTTAGTGCTTGTTTCCGCTCACGATCCGCGCTGGATCGCGCGTGCCCCCAATGCGCCAGATCAAGCCGATAATGCGGTGCCACGAACTCGGACAAGGCCTCAACAGGGGCCTGCTCAAGCGGGAACACGAACAGGCGTTCGGGCTGGTCAAAGAAATATGCCTTCACCCGCGCTATGTGGTCGTTGTACTGCTTGCGCCAGATCTCTCGTAAACCCGTTTCGTCAGTGTCGTAAAACAAACACATCGCTCGCGCATAAGCCCCGTCCTTGTATTTCAAACGGCTCGTGGCCCAAGGCTCAAAATCCCTGTAGTTCAGTATGAATTTGGCGTCTGGATAGGCTTCAGCAAACTTGTCAAAATGGAAATAATTATGCAGCATTTCGTTTGATGTTGTTCGCTCCATATCGAAGAACCCATCAAAATCCTCGAAGCCCTGCACAGGCGGTCGACCGGCTTGAATATTGCCATGAACGACACGGTGGATATTTATTTTTTGCAAGGCCGGATGCCCCTTCCGCCGATGCCGCCGACCACCACCATGGATCACCATGTATCCGCTTTGTTCAAACAGATTATAAAGTGACGTGGTCGCCGTTTTGTTGAATCCGATTTGAAAGACCTTTGGACGACGTCCGGTTGTAGCTGTGTTCAATACTCCGCTCCCACCCCTGTCTTGCACAATTCTCTGGTCGTCGGCGCGTTATACCGGCGCTCGGGTCGCTTACCTGACAGCATAGTCTCGCCCAGCACACTAACAAATCCGCAAGGTAAAGGCGATTTCCGGAAATTCAACGCATTCCGAGCACGTGTCCATTCGCCCGCGATGGGCGTGATTTAAAGAACACATATCGTCGCCCGTCGTGATTGGCGGGTCACGCTCAAGTCTGGGGTTCCGCGTTGCGCCTCTCTCTGATGTTCCAGTTTACAGGGAAAAGCGCTTTCCCGAGAGTTTTCAGAGTTGGACACAAGCGAGCGCGTCTGATCACGAAAGGGTTTCGCACGTCGCACCCAAGCGGGCGAACAAGGCCCCGCTCATCGTGCATTGCATCCGTGAAAACCGACGTTCGGTGCAGGCACTACCCCTCGTCCAGACGCCGCGCCTCGTCCACCAGCATCACCGGAATCCCGTCACGGATCGGAAACGCCAAGCCCGCCTTGCGGCTCACCAACTCCTGTCGCTCCGCGTCATACTCAAGGGTGGTCTGCGTTTGCGGGCAAATCAGCGCCTCCAGCATCCGGCGATCGAATGCCACGCCTCCGGCTTGGTTGGTCATTGCATGATCTCCTCGTCACTCCCACCCCGCAGGGCATATTCAATCAGCGTCACGAGGGTTTCGCGCCGTGTGCTTAGCGAAGGCGCCTCAAGAAGCGCCTGCTTGTCCTCGGGCTCGAACCCCAAGAGCATCGACAATGAATTGATCAGCAACTCATCATCCGCTTCCTTGAGGCTGTCCCAATCCGTCTGCAATTCGCGCGCCACGAAAAAGCGCTCCAGCAACGCGAGAAACGCCTGCCGGCCAAAACCGGGGTCCTTGTCCTCGGGGCCAAGATCACGCTCAAAGCCCGCCCAAGAGACCCGCGCGCGCCGATAGGGCGTGAAGCCTTCGATTTCCTCAAGAATTCGGTACCGCGAGATGCCCGTCAGCGTGATCATATAGCGCCCATCCTCGGTCTCCGAGAACTGGGTCACCCGCCCCACGCAGCCAATCGAATGCAAGCCATTGCCCCCCGTCCGACCATCCGGCGCGGCGTTGGGCTGGACCATCCCGATCAAGCGTTCCGGCGTTTTCAAGGCATCTTCCAGCATCGTCAGATACCGCGGCTCGAACAGATGCAAAGGCAACCGCGAGCGCGGCAGCAAAAGCGCGCCGGGTAAGGGAAATACCGGGATGACGTCGGGCAGATCGGCCTGATTAAACATATGCGAAACCTAGCCCGTCACACCGGTCAGGCAAATATCATCGAGCTCAATTTCCGCCGCCCGTTCAGAACGATCGGATCATTGGGCTTGAGGGCTTCGAAAATGGTGAAAAGCTGCTGTTTCGCGGCCGCCTCGTTCCACTCCCGATCCCGGCGGAACAACTCCAACAGTTCATCCACCGCCTCTTGCGTCTGACCGCCGGCATAAAGCGCCTGCGCAAGATCGTACCGCGCCTGATGGTCATCCGGGTCGGCCTCGACCGATGCTTTCAATTCCGGCACAGGGCCAGCATCCGCCGCTTGCCGCGCCAGTTCCAACTGCGCATGCGCGGCTTCCAACTCGGGCGCTTCGGATATCTCGGCGGGTGCGCCGTTCAAAATGGCCTCGGCCTGTTCAAGATCATCCATGGCGATATGGGCACGCACCAAGCCACCATAAGCCCCTGCATTCGCTTCATCTTCTTGCAGGATCGCGGCAAAGGTCTGGGCCGCGTCGGTGGCCGCGCCCTGCTCCAACATCTCTTCGGCGGCGGCAAGCGCATCGTCCAACCCGCCACTGGCATCGCCACCCGCGGCCTGCACCACACGCTCGACGAAGGCATCAATTTCCGACGGCGGAACCGCACCTTGGAAACCATCCACCGGCTGGCCCTGCCAGAAAGCATAAACCGTCGGAATGGATTGAACCCGCAACTGCCCGGCGATCATCTGGTTTTCATCGACATTGACCTTGGCCATCTTCACCGCGCCATTGGCCTTGGTTACCGCCGCTTCCAGCGCCGGACCAAGCGTTTTGCACGGCCCACACCAAGGCGCCCAGAAATCCACGATCACGGGCACTTGCTGGCTGGCCTCAATGACGTCTGTCATGAAGTCAGCCTCCGAGACGTCCTTGATCAGGTCGGTTGCGGGGGGTGTCGTGCCGCCGAGTTCAAGCATATCGCGCTCTCCGGGGTTATGTGTGAGTGTTGGACGTTAAATGGCCCACCGCGCCTCATGATGCAAGGGGGCGCTCCACAACCTCACAAATCGAATGTGGCAAACACCGGCGCGTGGTCGCTAGGCTTTTCCCATCCCCGCGCGGCGCGCAAAATACGGCTCCCATGCGCGGCGTTCGAGATATCCGGCGTCGCCCAGATATGGTCCAGCCGCCGCCCCTTGTCCGCCGTGTCCCAATCCCGCGCCCGATAGCTCCACCAGCTGTAAAGCTTGCCTTCGGGAATATCCCGGCGCGTTACATCCACCCACGCGCCCGCGTCCTGCGCATTGCCAAGATGCTCCACCTCCTCGGGCGTATGGCTCACCACCTTGAGCATTTTCTTGTGATCCCAGACATCTTCATCCAGCGGCGCGATGTTCAAATCCCCCACCAAAATGCCCTTTTCCGGGCGATTTTCCCGGAACCAGTCGCGCATATCGCTCAGGTAATCCAGTTTCTGGCCGAATTTCTCGTTCACCGCGCGGTCGGGCTTATCGCCCCCTGCGGGAACGTAGAAATTATGGATCACCACACCATTTTCCAGCCGCCCCGCCACATGCCGCGCGTGGCCAAGGCCCGCGAAATCCATCTCGCCTGCATCTTCGATCGGCTGGCGCGACAGGATCGCCACGCCGTTGTATCCCTTCTGCCCCCGCGCCACCATGTGCGGATAGCCAAGTGCCGCGAATTGCTCACGAGGGATTTTATCGACCGGACTTTTGCACTCTTGCAGGCACAGGATATCCGGCCCCTCTTCGCGCAACAGTTTCGCCACCAAATCTTCGCGCAGACGAACCGAATTGATGTTCCAAGTGGCAAGGGTCAAGGGCATGGGCTGGCTCCTGTACGAGAACTGTTCGCACGACCTATATCGCGCCCACGCGCACATGACACCCACCCAAAGGACAAAAAAAAGACCCCGGCCAAGCCGGGGTCAGTCCAACAGGGAGGTGCATGTGATAACCCGCACATGCAACGGGTATGCTGTATCAAATGCTACAGTATGCGATCGTCTACATTGATGTACGTCAAATAGAGACGAAATTCAACTATGCCAAGAGTCGATAACCGCCGGATTCCGTCACAAGAAGACGCGCATTCGACGGATCGGGCTCAATCTTCTGACGCAGCCGATAGATATGGGTCTCAAGCGTGTGGGTCGTGACACCGGCATTGTATCCCCAAACCTCATGCAGCAGCACATCACGCGCCACCACACCTTCGGACGACCGATAAAGGAACTTGAGGATGTTGGTCTCTTTCTCGGTCAGGCGAATCTTGCGATCATCCTCGCCAATCAGGATCTTCATGGCTGGCTTGAAGGTATACGGCCCAAGCTGAAACACCGCGTCCTCGCTTTGCTCATGCTGCCGAAGTTGCGCACGGATACGCGCCAAAAGAACCGGAAACTTGAAGGGCTTGCTGACATAATCATTCGCGCCCGCATCCAAGCCCAAGATGGTGTCGGCGTCGCCATCATGACCGGTCAGCATCATGATCGGGGCTTTCACCCCCTGCTTGCGCATCAGGCGGCACAATTCGCGGCCATCCGTATCCGGCAGGCCCACGTCCAAGATGACAAGGTCATAAATGCCATCCCGGGCCTTCGCCATGCCCTCAGACCCATTGCCGGCTTCGAAAACATCGAAATCCTCGGTCATCACCAATTGTTCGCTCAGCGCTTCGCGCAGATCCTCGTCGTCATCGACAAGCAGAATTTTCTTGAGCTGTCCCATCGTCGGTCACTCCCTTGCTTCGTTTCACATGATGTGCGCCCCGATCACTCAAACGGCAAGGCTTGCTACAGCCGCTTCACGCCCACGTGTTGCCCCGAGAGCGAATATTTCAATTCGTTACGATAATCGCTACATGTGGACCGACGTAACCCGCAGGAGTCGCGCATGAGTCTCGCGCCTGACCTTATCGAAACACTCGCCCGCGCCCGCGCCGACCTGCGCATGGGCGTGCCCGTGGTACTGAACAGCCCCGATGGTGCGGCGCTCGTATTGGCGGCCGAAACACTGGATGCACAACGTCTTTCGGATGTTCTGGCCCTCGGTGCCGCTCCTGTTCTGGCGATCAGCGCGCGACGCGCCGAAACCCTCAAGGCGCGGGCTTATGACGGCGATTTGGCGCGCGTGGTCCTGCCCCCCGATGCCAGCCTGTCTTGGGTGCTTTCGGTGGCCGACCCCGCCGATGACCTGAAAATGCCGATGAAAGGCCCGCTTTCGACCGCACGCGACGGAAACGCCGATTTGCATCGCCTCGCCCTTCTGCTGGTCAAATCCGCACGCCTTTTGCCCGCGGCTTTGGTGCTGGACGTGACTGATGGTCGCGCAATGGCCGATGACAATCAGCTTTCACTCATCGACGCAGGTGCCGCCGCGCCGCATATGCAGGAAATGAGCCCCCTGCACCCGGTCGTGAATGCCCGCCTGCCGCTTGAAGTCTCCGAGGCCGGCCGCTTGCACATCTTCCGCCCCGAAGATGGCGGCGAAGAACATTACGCCGTTGAAATCGGGCAGCCCCGCCGCGATTCGCCGGTTCTGACGCGCCTGCATTCGGCCTGTTTCACGGGTGATTTGCTGGGCAGTCTGAAATGCGACTGTGGCCCGCAACTGCGCGGGGCCTTGGCGCAAATGGGCGCCGAGGGGTCAGGCGTGCTGCTCTACCTCAACCAAGAAGGGCGCGGTATCGGCCTTGCCAACAAGATGCGCGCCTACTCGCTTCAGGATCAGGGCTTCGACACCGTCGAGGCCAACCACCGCCTTGGATTTGAGGACGACGAACGCGATTTCCGCATCGGGGCCGAAATCCTGAAACGCATGGGCTTTTCCTCGGTGCGCCTGCTCACCAACAACCCCGGCAAGATCGCGATGATGGAACATTCCGGCGTTGAGGTTTCCGAACGTGTCCCCCTCAAGGTGGGCGAGAACGCCCACAACCGTGCCTATCTTGCGACCAAGGCCAAGAAATCCGGCCATATGCTCTGATCGTGCATACCCCTCTTGAACCGGAACAAAAACAGATCAACTCTGTAGGGATTGAAGGAGTCGCCCATGCCCTACACCCATTCCGACAGCTCCGAGGCCCTGCTGCACGCCCCCGCGCCGGATGTGAAAACCCGCGAGAAACTCGAAGGCGGCATCCACTTCGAGATGGTCAGCGATTTTGCTCCGGCGGGCGATCAGCCCACGGCGATTGCCGAGCTGTCTTCGGGGGTCGTGGATGGCGAACGCGATCAGGTGCTCTTGGGCGCCACGGGCACCGGCAAGACATTCACCATGGCCAAGGTGATCGAGGAAACCCAACGCCCCGCGATCATCCTCGCGCCGAACAAGACCTTGGCAGCACAACTCTACGGGGAATTCAAAGGGTTTTTTCCCCATAACGCCGTCGAATACTTCGTCAGCTACTACGATTACTACCAGCCCGAGGCCTATGTGCCCCGCTCGGACACCTATATCGAGAAAGAATCCCAGATCAACGAACAGATCGACAGGATGCGCCACTCCGCCACACGCGCGCTTCTGGAACGCGACGATGTGATCATCGTTGCTTCGGTCTCCTGCATCTACGGCATCGGTTCGGTGGAAACCTACGGCGCGATGACCCAGGATTTGATCGTCGGCAATGATTACGACCAACGCAAGGTCATGGCCGATCTGGTTGCCCAACAATACCGCCGCAACGACCAAGCGTTTCAGCGCGGCTCCTTCCGGGTGCGCGGCGACAGTTTGGAGATTTTTCCCGCCCACCTCGAAGACCGCGCATGGAAACTCAGCTTCTTCGGAGAAGAGCTTGAATCCATTACCGAATTCGACCCGCTGACAGGTGAAAAAATCACCTCCATGGACCGGGTCCGCGTCTATGCCAACTCCCACTACGTGACGCCCAAGCCCACCATGCAGCAGGCGGTCATCCAGATCAAAAAGGAGTTGCGCCAAAGGCTCGACCAACTGGTGGGCGAAGGCAAACTTCTGGAGGCCCAACGCCTCGAACAACGCACCAATTTCGACATCGAAATGCTGGAAGCCACCGGCGTCTGCAACGGGATCGAAAACTACTCGCGCTACCTCACGGGCCGCGCCCCCGGCGAACCACCCCCCACCCTGTTCGAATTCATCCCCGACACCGCCATCGTCTTCGCCGATGAAAGCCACGTCTCCGTCCCGCAGATCGGCGGCATGTACAAAGGCGACTACCGCCGCAAGTTCACGCTGGCCGAACACGGCTTCCGCCTGCCCTCGTGCATGGACAACCGCCCCCTGAAGTTCGAGGAATGGGACGCCATGCGCCCGCAAAGCGTTTTCGTCTCGGCCACCCCGGCGAAATGGGAAATCGAGCAAACCGGCGGCGTTTTCACCGAACAGGTGATCCGCCCCACCGGCCTTCTCGACCCACAGATCGAAATCCGCCCCGTCGACACCCAAGTCGATGACCTGCTCGACGAGGTCCGCCGCATCACCCAAGACGGCTATCGCGTGCTTTGTACCACGCTCACCAAGCGTA
>DATFKJ010000207.1:0-6296 GCA_035268705.1 Roseovarius sp.
GCACCGCCAGCGGCCCGGTGCCAGTGCATAAAATCATGTGCCCATCTGGGCCGGGGGCCGAACGAGCCTGCGCCATGCTGTGGCCTGTCAAGGCCAGCAGAGCGGCGAGAGCTATGGCAATTAAGGGCTGTGCTTGTCTCATCGTGGTGCCCATATAGGAGGCCACCGGATGAAAGGTAAAGCGACAAAACGAAACAGCCCCGCCGAGAAGGCAGGGCTGTAAAAGCATTTTAGATATCGCATGGCTTAGGCGGTTGCGGCCTGTGCCTTGGCGATCTCTTTCTTGATTTTCAGGATGCCGGCCGACAGCTCGTCGTCCTTGGCTTTGGCAAGGAAGGCATCCAAACCACCGCGGTGATCGACGCTGCGCAACGCTGCAGCCGAGATCCGCATCTTGATGGCGCGGCCCAGTGTTTCGGATTGCAGCGATACGTCCTGCAGGTTGGGCAGGTAGCGGCGCTTGGTTTTATTGTTGGCGTGGCTGGAGTTGTTGCCAACCATCGGGCCTTTTCCGGTCAGTTCGCAGCGGCGCGACATGGGCTTTTCCTCGTGTTTGCTGGGGCTTGACGAAGCCCTTCTCAATACAAACGGGCACCGCCATAGGCAGCGCCCCGAATTCATCACCGGGTCTTTAGGGGGAAACGGTTGGGGCGTCAAGGGATTCGGCGCGGCCTTCGTCAAGGGCGCGCGGAGTTTGGTACGAGTCGTTTGGATGAGGGGGAGGTTCGTACGAAAATCCTGGGTGTGCAAAATTATTTCGTACGACTCGTACGATCTCGCGTTAGTTTTGAGGCATTCCGAGGTGATAAGGGAGGAGCGACAATGAAGATCATGCGAGCCGGTGAGCGGCCCTGCAATCTGGCCAATCCGGAATGGTTCACCGGGCGGGTCTGGCAAGAGCCGGTGGTGGAGGCCGAGGCCCCGGCGCGGCTCAGGGCGCTGCGGGTGACATTCGAGCCCGAGGCCCGGACGGCGTGGCACACCCACCCCCTGGGGCAGACCTTGCATGTTTTGTCGGGTGTCGGACTGGTGGGCCTACGCGGAGAGCCACCCCGCATGATCCGCCCGGGAGATACGGTTTGGATCCCACCGGGGGAGGAGCATTGGCACGGCGCCGCACCCGACAGCCAGATGTGCCATATGGCCATGCAAGAGGCCGATGACGCGGGCCGTGTGGCCGATTGGCTGGATCAGGTGAGCGACGCAGAGTACCGGCGCAGTACGCGATAGGACGCGCATTTTACCATTGGGCAAGGCATGCGTGACAAAAACCGATTGAGCGCGCGAGATACTTTAAAACGCTTGGGGGCGTTGCCCCCGCCGCCCTGCGGGCGTCTCCCCCAGGGTATTTGAGCCAAGAAAAAACCGGCCTGCTTTTTCTTGGTAAAAATACCCCAAAGGCTACTCCGGCAGTCAGCGGTCGGGGGGTGTTGTTATTCGTCTGACCCGAGGCGGTCCCGCCCATGATCCGACATCAGGTCAAGCTGAGGCCCGATAGGGACGATGCGGTGCGGGTTGATAGTGTCGTGGCTGTAGTAATAGTGCCGCGTGATATGATCGAAGTTCACAGTCTCGGCCACGCCGGGCCATTGGTAAAGCTCGCGCAGATACCCCCAGAGGTTGGGGTAATCGACAATCCGGGCGCGGTTGCATTTGAAGTGCCCGTGATAGACCGGATCAAAGCGGATGAGCGTGGTGAAAAGCCGCCAATCGGCTTCTGTCAGTCGGTCACCCATCAAGTAACGGTTTTCGCCAAGTCGGTCTTCCAGCCAGTCGAGGCTGTCGAAAAGTGGGCCTACCGCCTCTTCATAGGCCTCTTGCGTGGTGGCGAAGCCTGACTTGTAGACGCCGTTGTTGACGGTGTCGTAGATGCGGGCGTTCACCGGTTCAATCGCTTCGCGGAGGTCTTGTGGCCAGTAGTCATCGGTATTGCCTGTGATCCCGTCGAAAGCGGAATTGAACATGCGGATGATCTCTGCCGATTCGTTGGAAACGATGGTTTCACGCGTTGTGTCCCAGAGGATCGGCACGGTCACGCGGCCCGAGGCATCTGGTTCTGCCTTGGTGTATAGATCGCGGGCGAAGGGCAGGCCATAGAGTGTGTCGCCGGTCGCGCCGGGATAATCGGTGCGGAACTCCCACCCGTCCGAAAGCATGTCGGGGTGGACCACGGACACGTCAATATGCGGTTCAAGCCCCTTGAGCGCGCGGAAGATCAGCGTGCGGTGCGCCCAAGGGCAAGCGAGCGAGACATAGAGATGGTAACGCCCTGATTCTGCGGGAAAGCCGCCCTCGTCGCTGGAACCGGGCGCACCGTCGGGGGTGATCCAGTTGCGGAATTTCGAGGTGTCACGCTGGAATTTTCCGCCGGTGCTTTTGGTGTCGTACCAGCGGTCGTGCCATTCGCCGTCGATCAATAGGCCCATAATCGGTTCCTCCTTTATGCCAAACCTAGGTCAGGCGTCCTAGGGCAGACAGGCCTGCCGCCGCGCAGGGGCCGTGCGGGCCTGCACATGTCGCGGGCTGTGCGCGGTGCGGCGTTTCTCGGTTTGCGCGTGGGACGTAGGCGGCGTATAGGGAAGAGGACGATGCCCCGAGGGGCCGGAAAGGTGTGCAGGCGGGATCGACCCAAACCGGGGGTCTTGTTACTGGAATCGTCAGGGCGGCCCGCTGTGCCGCGACCCTCCTTTCCGGGGCCTCGAGGGGCGAGACGGCAAAAGGGGGAGATCCCATGAAACACGCAATCCTTATGGTGGCGCTTTTGGCGGCCAGTGGCGCGCAGGCGCACCCCGGCCACTTGGCCGAAGTGGCAGGCCACGGTCATTGGCTGGGCGCCGCGGCGCTTGGTGCTGCGATTGCCATCGGTCTTTGGGCCGGTCTGAAGGGCCGCAAGGACGAGGCCGCGGAAGAGGCCGAGGGCGACGAAGCGGCCGACGAAGAATTGCAGGAGGCCTGAGCGTATGGTCAAGACCGGTGTGATGATCTGTGGGC
Organism: Roseovarius sp.; assembly: GCA_035268705.1. Lineage (GTDB taxonomy): Bacteria > Pseudomonadota > Alphaproteobacteria > Rhodobacterales > Rhodobacteraceae > Roseovarius. Next base: position 2,992 of record DATFKJ010000207.1, read on the forward strand.
ATGGCTCGCGTAGCCAATCGGCGGTGGACGAATTCGCGACTTTGGCCGAGAAATTGCCGCCCTATCTACCTGATGATTGGGCGATGGAGTATGGCTATCTCGAATTTGCCAACCCGGTCATTCGCGACGGTCTGAACAAGCTGCGCGAGGCGGGCTGTGAGCGTATCCTCGCGGTGCCGGGGATGTTGTTTGCCGCGATGCATTCGAAGAACGACATTCCCACGGTTTTGAACACCTATGCCGCCAAGCACGGGATCGACGTGCGCTATGGTCGGGAACTGGGCGTGGACCCCAAGATGATCGCCGCCGCCGGTGGCCGCATTCAGGAGGCCGTGGAGCGCGCCAATGCCGAGGCCGGTGAGGTCTCGTTGCATGACACCTGCCTGGTGGTGATCGGGCGCGGGGCTTCGGACCCCGACGCCAATGGCAATGTCGCCAAGATCGCCAGAATGTTGCAGGAGGGCATGGGCTTTGGCTGGTGCGAGGTGGGCTATTCCGGCGTGACTTTCCCGCTGGTCGAACCCTGCCTGCAGCATGTGGCGAAGCTGGGCTACAAGCGGGTTATCGTGTTCCCGTATTTCCTGTTTTCGGGCATCCTGATCGACCGGATTTACGGCTTCACCGATCAGGTGGCCGCCGAGCATCCGGAGATCCAGTTTTTCAAGGCAGGCTATTTGGGCGATCATCCGCAGGTTCTTGAAACCTTTGCCGAGCGGGTGATGGAACAGACCAGTGCGACGCCACCGCCCAATTGCGGCACCTGTCAGTATCGCACGCAGGTTTTGGCCATCGAAGGCGAGGGCGCGCAGGAGATCACGCCCGAGCAGCGCCGCACCTTGGCCGAGGCGAAGGGCGCGGGCCATGCGGCCTTTAGTGACACACCGCCGCCGACCTGTGTGCTGTGCAAGTATCGCACCACGATTCTGGGTTTCGAGGCTGAGGTAGGCGCGGTGCAGGAAAGCCATCACCACCATGTCGAAGGGCAGGGGGCCAGTGCGCCGGGATCGAATGTGGCTGATTGCACGCTGTGCGATACATTCTGCACGGGGCTGTGCCGCTTGGAAGGGCAGGCGCATCACCACCACCACCATCATCACCACGATCATGAGCATGGTCACGATCACCACCATCACGATCACGACCATCATCACCATGCCGAGTATCCGCATGCCGACCACCCGCATGGGCCGGAGAGCGCGCGGAAAACCCGGGCCTGAGCCTTTCTTATTGCCAAAAATATCCCCGCCGGAGGCATCCGACGGGGGCCACATCGTGAAGGTCAAAGGCCGTGCGTCCCTACGAAAAGAACCCCAAAGCCATCTATTCCGAAAGCTTTGCCACCGTGCGCCGCGAGGCGCGGCTTGAGCGTTTCGGCCCGGGGATGGAGGCGCTTGCCATCCGCCTGATCCATGCCTGCGGCATGGTTGAGGTGGCTGACCGCTTGGCCTTTTCGCCCGGGGCCTATGAGGCGGGGCATGCGGCCTTGCAGGCCGGGGCGCCGGTGCTGTGCGATTGCGAGATGGTGGGCGCAGGGATCATCCGGCGGTATTTGCCCTCTGAGAACGAGGTGATCGTTACGCTGAACGACCCGAAGGTGCCGGGGATCGCGGCCGGGGTTGGCAACACGCGTTCTGCGGCGGCGGTGGAGTTGTGGGCAGAGCATCTGGAGGGGGCTGTCGTGGCCATCGGCAACGCGCCGACGGCGCTGTTCCACCTGCTGGAATTGCTGGACGAGGGCGCGCCAAAACCGGCGGTGATCCTAGGGTTTCCCGTGGGGTTCGTGGGCGCGGCAGAAAGCAAGGCGGAGCTGGCGTCCAACCCGCGCGGCTCTGATTTTGTCGCCCTGCGTGGGCGGCGGGGTGGGTCGGCCATTGCCTCGGCGGCGGTGAATGCCTTGGCCGCCGGATTGCCGGAGATTGCGACATGAGCGTGAGCGAGTTGAAAGAGCCTTGGCTGCATGTTGTGGGCATTGGCGAGGATGGCATGGAGGGCCTGCTGCCCGCGACCCGCGCCGTGGTCGAAGCCGCTGAGGTGATCGTGGGCGGGGACCGCCATCATAAACTGTCGGACAATGTCACCGCCGAGCGTGTGGCATGGCCCAGCCCCTTCAATGCGCTGATCGAGATGCTGGAAGGGTTCAAGGGCCGCCGCGTTGTGGTGCTGGCCACGGGAGACCCTTTGTGGTTCTCGGTCGGGGCGCGCATCGGGCGCGAGATCGACCCTGCCGAGATCACTTACCACCCGCAACTGTCGGCCTTTCAACTGGCGGCGGCGCGCATGGGGTGGTCTTTGCCGGATGTGGAAACGCTTACGGTGCATGGGCGGCCGGTGGAACAGATGATCGCCTTTATCCAGCCCGATGCGCGGCTTTTGATCCTGACCACCGGGGCCGAGACCCCGGCGCAGATTGCGGGTTTCCTCAGTGAGCGGGGGTTTGGGCGGTCGAAACTGACGGTGCTGGCCAATATGGGCGGCGCCAAGGAAGCGCGGTTTGATGGGGTAGCCGAGGACTGGAACCACGAGGTGCCCGCCTTCAACACCATGGCGGTTGAATGCATCGCCGCACCTGATGCGGCGTTGTTGCCACGGGTTCCGGGGCTGGCTGATGAATTGTTTCAGCATGACGGCACCATGACCAAGCAGGAAGTGCGCGCGGCCACACTGGCCAAGCTGATGCCGATGCGGGGTGCTTTGCTCTGGGACATCGGTACGGGCTGTGGATCGGTCGCGGTGGAGTGGATGCGCGGCGCGCGCTATGCCCGTGCTGTGGGGATCGAGCCGCGTGCCGACCGCCGCGCGATGGCGGCGGCCAATGCGCTTGCCTTGGGTGTGCCGAAGCTGGAACTGGTCGAAGGCCGGGTGCCGGAGGCTTTGGAAGGATTGGCCGCACCCGATGCGGTGTTCATCGGTGGCGGTTTGAGCCGCGAGACATTTGACGCGGCATGGGACGCGCTGCGCCCCTTGGGGCGGATGGTCTGCAACGCGGTGACGCTGGAAAGTGAGGCGCTGCTTTTGGAGTTGCATAAGGCGCTTGGTGGGCAGCTTGTGAAGCTGATGGTCAGCCGAGCCGAGCCTGTCGGGGGCTTGACCGGTTGGCGACCCTTGATGCCGGTCACCCAGTGGAGCCTTGTGAAGCGATGATCGGGCGGTTGCGCGAGTGGCGGGGTTTGGATGCCTCCGGCGGGAGTATTTGGGCCAAGAAGAAGCTGGGAGTTTCGATTTGAGCGGTGTCTTGTATGGCGTTGGGCTTGGCCCCGGGGATCCGGAGTTAATGACGCTGCGGGCGCATCGCTTGATTGCGGGTG
>DATFKJ010000208.1:0-2480 GCA_035268705.1 Roseovarius sp.
TTGAACTCTCGTTCCGCCGCAGGCGGCTTGGTGTGCTTGGCTATCCGCGACAGCGCGCCGATAGCTGTCCCCAAATCACCGTCGTCACCGCTTAGCGCCTTGGTCTTGTCCAGCAACGCCTCATCAGGTGGTCCGGCCAAAAGCAAGCCCAGAAAGTCATATAAATCGGCGCGAAGCCGATCTTCTTCTGCAATTCTCTGGGACACGTTGGCTTGCTCCATGGCTGTCTCGCTAATACTCATGCTTGGGCGCCTGCACCGGGATCGAAGGCAAACCGCATACGGCGCCGCGGTGTCACCTCATGGTCGCCATGATCATCTTCGAAGGCATAATGATAGGCTTGCGGTTCCTCATCTTGGGCATCGTCATTGTCCTCGACGAAGGCCACATCAGCCACTGGTTCGCTGTCTTCGCTGGATGCCGGTTCTTCTTGATCTTCGGGCGTATCGGCCTCCTTGGCCTCTGCCTGCCGCGCCAATTCCTCGACGTGCTTCAGCATGCCCTTGCCCACTTGATAAGCCGTTTGGAGGTTCTCGACGACTGTCGCGCTATCGGTGAAATCCTCACCATAATCCAGAAGCCCGTCCAGATTGGCCAGCGCAGGATTTGACAGCCAAAGCCGCCGCAACGCACGACGTCGGATACGGTCAGGAACCGCTTTGGCCATGAAAGCACTAAAATCATCACCGGGTTGAAGTGCGTCGGGATCGGGCAGGCCCAATTCTTCCAGCACTTCTTCATCCGTTTTTTCTTCAACCTCCGCATCGCGCTCAGCCACCTCGCGAAGCTCGGAAGCACGCAGGTCATCCTGCTGTTCTTCCAGCACTTTCGCCTTGCGGCGTGACCAGAAATCGCTTCCGCGGTTCAATTCAGCCTCCCTTTGCGCACTTGCGGCGCAGTATAGACATCGTTCAACTGGTGAATGCGAGGATCCCCGATGCTGTGTTCCACCCGATCGGTCCGCACCTTGTCGCGGCGGCGCTTCTTGAATTCTTCCTCAACATGATACGCATCGACAAACTGCTGTACGAAGGCGATCAGCCCATCGGTCATCGCGACCTTCTCAACGATTTCTTCGCCAGTGTCGGCATAGTCCTGAGCTTCGTAAGGCGAAGCCGTGACCAGAACCGCTTCGAGCGGCGGGCCATCGACAGTGTCACTATCGCGCAAGACAACGTAAACCGACGGCGTCCGTGCTGCGAGGCCATGCAAATACGCGTCAGTCTCAGCACCGTGCAATTCAAGTGGAAGTGTCGAGGCGTGAAATTCAACGGCCTCACCCTCACGGCGTATCTCCCGCCAGTGTGCATCAGATGCCCCCGGCAGAACCGCAATTGCCTTCCAAGCCCATTTTTCCCAACGGGTCGCCCCGGGCGTACGCCGAACGACCACGCCAAGCGGCAGCGTCGCATACCTTGCCGGATTGTGAACCACGCCGATCCTCCCCAGTTTCGGACACCTAAAGAGTGATACAGTTTCGGGCTTGGACAAAGCGAAAACTGCATCCCATCGCACACTATTCGCAGGCAAGGACAGTTTGGGCAGTCAGCGCAGCGGCGCCACGCGCCAGCGGTCACAAAGTCCCAATGAGCCATTCGAACGATCTGACCCAATCCGAGATGTGGCCTTCAAAAGTCAGAATCAGGCAGGCTTCTCGCGCGGTTCACAGAGCTATGCCTGACCCGCAAATCTTGTTTACGCCTGCTGCGAATCATGCGTAACCTTGGCGTCCAAAGGCGTCACTTTACCCTCTGGGTTCATACAGCACGCAGAAGGAAGACCATGGCCAAGCGCTTGATTTTGTGTAATTGTTCCGGAACCCAAGACGTCGACGCAACGGCGCTTGAAAACGCGACCGGCTTGGTGTGCTCGCAGGTGCATTCGGGACTCTGCACAGCCCAAATCGACCTAGCGACCCAAGAGATGGCAGACAGCGATGCGATAATTTGCTGTCAGCAAGAACGTCGCGTATTCGAGGAAGTTGCCTCGGAAACCGGGGCCGAGATGCCGGGGTTCACCGATATACGGGACAGGGCCGGATGGTCCGATGACCCCCGGTCGAAACTACCCAAAATGGCCGCCCTCTTGGCCGAGGCCACGCTAAGCGCGCCGGCTGAAAAGTCTGTGGATGTTGTTTCAGAAGGTCTTTGCCTGATCATCGGCACATCAGTTGTCGCACTTGAGGCGGCTGAAAAACTCGCCCCGATCCTGGGTGTAACGGTGCTTTTGACAGACGATTGCGATCCCCCGGATACCCGTGAGTACGATGTCATTCGTGGGCAGATCAAGCGCGCCAGCGGGGCTTTGGGCCAATTTGAACTCAGAATTGACGCGTTACAGCAAGTGAACCCGGCAGGACGGGGCACTTTGACTTGGACCGAACCAAGGGATGGTGGCCGCACAGAATGTGACGTTATTCTCGATTTGTCCGGAGACACAACGCTGTTTCCGACACCGCAGAAAAGAGAGGGGTACCTTAG
>DATFKJ010000209.1:0-9978 GCA_035268705.1 Roseovarius sp.
GATCACTGATCTGGCAACCGGGGAAACCCATCAGATCAAGCCGGGTACCATGTATGCGCTGAACGAGCATGATCGTCACGTTCTGCGGGCCGAGGAAGAACTCGTCATGGCCTGCGTTTTCAACCCGCCGGTGACCGGTAAAGAAGTCCATCGTGAAGATGGCTCCTATGCCGCGCCGGAAGAGGTTTCCTAACACCAGAGAGGCATTTCAGGGCGCAAGCCATGGAATGAGCTTAAATGACTTTTGAAAACCACACCGTCGAAAAGATCGGTGGCACGTCGATGTCGCGTCTGAACGATTTGATTGAACCCTTGTTCAAGCGCGACAACAAAGCCGAGATGTACAACCGAGTGTTCGTTGTCTCGGCCTTTGGTGGAATCACCAACTTGTTGCTTGAGCACAAGAAAACCGAAGAGGCTGGTGTCTACGCATGCTTTGCCAACGATGAAGACGATCACGGCTGGCTCGATGCGTTGTCCAGAGTCGCGAAAGGCATGCGCGAGGCCCATGCTGGCGTATTGTCGAACCCGGCGGATATCAGCGATGCGGATGATTTCGTGCGTGACCGTGTTGAAGGTGCCCGCAGCTGTTTGATCGACCTGCAACGCCTGTGTTCTTACGGGCATTTCCGGTTGAGCCAGCACATGATGCTGACGCGCGAGCTGTTGTCTGGATTGGGCGAGGCGCATTCGGCTTATGTGACCACCCTCGCGTTGCGCCGCGAAGGTATTGATGCCCGCTTCGTCGACCTTAGCGGTTGGCGTGATGAACGCGAAATGACCCTGGATGAACGCATCAGGGATGGTTTCGCCGACGTGGACGCCACAAAGGAACTGCCCATCGTCACAGGCTATGCCCAGTGCAAGGAAGGCCTGATGGCGGAATTCGATCGTGGGTATTCAGAAGTGACGTTCAGCCGCATAGCGGCCCTGACCGGTGCGCGCGAAGCGATCATTCACAAGGAATTCCACCTGTCTTCGGCAGACCCGAACCTTGTTGAAGGCGAGGTGTATAAGCTGGGTCATACGAATTATGACGTTGCGGACCAGCTTTCGAATATGGGTATGGAGGCCATTCACCCCAAGGCGGCCAAAACCCTGCGTCAGGCAGATGTGCCTTTGCGCGTCACCAACGCCTTTGAACCGCATGATCCCGGCACGCTCATTGATGACCAACCTGCCGAAACCCCGGCCGCCGAGATCGTGACGGGCCTTGATGTTCATGCGCTTGAGCTTTTCGAACAGGATATGGTCGGGGTGAAAGGCTATGATGCGAAAATCCTCGAATTGCTTACGCGGCACGGTATTCGCATTGTGTCCAAGACATCGAACGCCAATACGATTACGCACTTCGTGGACGCGCCACTTCGAGATATCCGCAAGGTCGAGCGGGATTTGAACGCGGTTTACCCTAGCGCGGAACTCACTATTCAGCCGCTTGCCATCGCTTCGGTGATCGGGCGCGACTTGTCGGGGCTGAAGGTCTTGGCCAACGGCTTGAAAGCGTTGGCACAGTCGGATGTCGACGTTATCACGGCGCATCAGACTACGCGCGCTGTCGATGTGCAGTTCGTGGTGCCGCGAAAAGCGCTTTCGCACTCTATAAGTGCCTTGCATGCTGCGTTTTTTGAGCGTGGCAGCCAGCCAAAGGTTTTGACTGAACCCCGCAAGGCGGCTTAACGCGAACACCGCATTGCGTGCTATCATCAAGGCCCTGCCACCCTGAGTGGCGGGGCCTTGTTCTTTTGTGCGATGACTGCCCTTAACAACCCGCCTGCCAGAAGTCATAAAGGGTTCAACGTGTCGGGGCGCTCAGGTGATAGAATGACGAAAGGCCACAGTTGATGCTGCGCTATGCCGGGCGGAGGATTTTTTCTCTGGTCGTGTCGCTGTGGGTGGCCAGTGTCGTGATATTTCTTGCTTTGGAAGTCGTGCCCGGGGACCCGGCCGCCTATATGCTGGGTCTCAACGCGCAGGAGGATACGTTGAATGCCCTGCGCGAGGAACTGGGCCTGAACGGCGGGCCAGTCCAAAGGTACTTGTCTTGGACCGGCGGGATGCTTCAGGGAGATTTTGGCACCTCCTACACCTATCGCACGCCGGTTTCCGAGATGATCGCGGACAGGCTCTGGGTCAGCCTGCCACTGGCCCTTTATGCCTTGGCGCTGTCCACGCTTATCGCCTTTCCGGCGGGCATTTGGGCCGCGCGGCGGCGCGGATCGGTGGTGGACCTTGCGATAATGGGGGGGACACAACTCGGCGTGGCGATTCCGAATTTTTGGTTCGCGATGCTGATGGTGCTGGTCTTTGCCATCAACCTGCGTTGGTTCAACGCCGGAGGCTTCCCGGGATGGGAGGGGGGCATGGGCCCCGCCATCAAGGCATTGACGTTGCCCGCCATCGCCTTGGCTTTGCCGCAGGCCAGTATTCTGGCACGCGTCATGCGCTCGGCTTTGCTGGATACTCTGGGGGAAGATTATATTCGCACGGCCCGCGCCAAGGGCTTGTCGCGGGGGCAGGCGTTACGACGGCATGCCCTGAGAAACGCTCTTGTTCCTGTGCTGACGATCATCGGGTTGCAGTTTTCCTTTCTGCTGGCCGGCGCGATCATCATTGAGAATGTCTTTTATCTTCCGGGGCTTGGCCGGTTGGTTTTCCAAGCGATCAGCGCGCGGGATTTGATCGTGGTGGAGTCGGTGGTGATGCTGTTGGTTTTCTCGGTCATCACGGTCAACTTCGCCGTCGACATGGCCTATGCGTGGGTTGACCCACGGCTAAGGGGGCGCAGATGAGGGTGAACCTTTGGATCGGGGGGGTGATCTCGGCGATTGTCACAGGCGCGGCGGTCTTGTCGTTTCTCTGGGTGCCGCATGACATCGAGGCCCTCAATATCGCCAACAAGATCAAACCACCTTCGGGGGCGCACCTTCTGGGCACTGATCATTTCGGGCGCGATATCCTGTCGATGCTGATGGTTGGCGCGCGCACGTCGATTGCCGTGGCCATCGTCGCCGTCGTTATCGGCATGGGACTCGGTGTGCCGTTGGGGTTGGCCGCTGCCGCGCGAACGGGCAGTTGGCTGGATGAAGTCATAATGCGGGGAAATGACCTGATCTTTGCCTTTCCGAGCCTGCTGATCGCGATCATGATTACCGCTGTTTTTGGCCCCGGCGCGGTGAATGCCATTATCGCCATCGGCATATTCAATATCCCCGTCTTTGCCCGCTTGACGCGTGGCGCGGCTCTTTCGCTTTGGACACGGGATTATGTGCTTGCGGCGCGCGTAGCGGGCAAGGGGCGCCTACGTATCAGCGCCGAGCATATCCTGCCGAATGTCACCAACCTTCTTATCGTCCAAGGCACGATCCAGTTCAGCCTTGGTATCCTTGCCGAGGCGGGATTGAGCTATGTCGGTCTGGGGGCGCAACCGCCTGTTCCAAGCTGGGGTCGGATGCTGGCCGACAGCCAGACGATGATCTCCTTTGCACCGCATATGGCCCTTTTCCCGGGGTTGGCTATTTTGTTGACGGTGCTGGGGTTGAACCTGATGGGGGACGGGTTGCGCGATTGGCTGGACCCTCGCTTGGCGAGGGATGCGCGATGAGCCTGCTGGATATCGAAAACCTGAGCGTCAGCATAGGCCGCGCGACCGTATTGCACGATGTCTCGCTTGCGCTGGACGCCGGAGAAATCCTTGGCGTGATCGGCGAGTCAGGTAGCGGCAAGTCGATGACGGCCCTGTCGGTGATGCAGCTTTTGCCGCGCGGGGCGGCCTGTGACGGGCGCATCATGGTGAATGGCCACAGTATTCTTGACCTGCGAGAGTCTGCGCTTTGCACTCTTCGTGGCCAAGAGGTGGGCATGGTATTTCAGGAGCCAATGACGGCCCTCAATCCGCTTCATACCATTGGCGATCAGGTGGCCGAAACAATCCTGATTCACGAAGACACAAGCAAAAACAAGGCTATGCAGCGCGCCGAAGAGGCCCTGCGCCGGGTTGAATTGCCGCCCGAGCGCGTGCCGCTGTCACGCTATCCGCACGAATTGTCCGGTGGGCAGCGGCAGCGCGTGTGCATTGCAATGGCCATCGCCTTGCGGCCCAAGTTGCTGATTGCGGATGAACCCACCACGGCCCTTGACGTAACGACGCAGGCAGAGGTGTTGAAGCTACTCAAGCGGTTGGTGGACGAGGACGGCATGGGCCTGTTGTTGATCAGCCATGACTTGGGTGTCGTGGCAGGTATGGCGCATCGGATCGTGATCATGCGCGAGGGCCGCGTGGTGGAGCGTGGACGCTTCGACAGCCTGAAGGAGCCTTATTCGCTTGCGCTGATGGAGGCATCGGACCACAAGCCTGACCGGGTAGAGGTCACCGACCGCGCCCCGCTATTGTCGGTTCGGGATGCCGTGCGGGACTATCCGGCGCCGCGCGAGGGGTGGTTCGGCAAAGCCGGTGTGCATCGGGCCGTAGGTGGTGTCAGTTTCGATATCCAACACGGCGAAAACCTTGGATTGGTGGGGGAATCCGGTTGTGGCAAGTCCACGCTGGCGCGCGCCATTCTGGGCCTGGAAGAGGTTCAGGGCGGCACGATTACCTTGAAAGGACAGCCCGTGTTCGACGGCCACCGCGCCAATCGCGCTGTGCGGCGGCGGATGCAGGTGGTGTTCCAAGATCCCTATGGCAGCTTTAATCCACGCTGGACGGTGGCGCGCTCGATCGCAGAGCCGTTGCACCTGCTTGACGCGCCGCCCAAGCCGCTTGCCCGGGGGGAGGCGGTCGTGGAAGTTCTTGAAAACGTTGAACTTAATGCCGAGGATCGGCACAGGTACATCCATGAGTTTTCTGGCGGCCAGAGACAGCGGATCGCGCTTGCACGCGCACTGATTATCAAACCCGACCTGATTATCCTCGATGAGGCGGTGAGTGCCCTGGACGTACAGGTGCGCGCCCGGATGCTGGACCTTCTGGCCAGCCTGAGCGACCGGCTGTCACTGACCTATCTGTTCATCAGTCACGACCTGAGTGTGGTGCGCAATGTGACCGACCGGGTACTGGTCATGAAAGATGGCCTTATCGTCGAAGAAGGTCCGACCGAGGACGTCTTTGCCAAACCGGCCCATGCTTACACCCAACAATTGATCAATGCGGTGCCAAGACTGCCGAAAACTGGTTAACACGCAGCTTTGTATTGCACCGGCGCGGGTGGTGCGGGATGCTGGACCAAGGTTGTATCGCGCCGAAAGGACAGCCCCCATGCCCCTGAAAATCTTGACCGCCCTTGTTTTTCTGGGCTTGAGTACATTGGCCGGGCCAAGCGCGGCGCAATCGGCCAGAGACAGCCGCGATGAGATCATTGATCTTCTGGGCCGCCTGCCGGAGATCGCACCAGTGCGCAACCAACTGATCGACCAAGGGTTCCGTGGTGAAAAACTGGCCCTTGCCGAAGACCACATGCGCCTGATGATGAATGAAAAGCTTATAGCAGGATATATCGCCGATAGGTTAATAGCTCTTTACGATGGCGACCTGTCGGGCGGCGTAGCGACCGAGGGGCTAATCGCGCCTTTGTACGACAGCGGCATCACGCATTTGCCTTTGGCGGAAATGAAGTTCTTTCACCAGATGCAGCGCGCCCTATTGGACGGCATGAGCAGGCGTCATTGTGGGCTGATCGTGAAGGGCGACATGCGGCCACAGCGCATGGAGGACATTCTTGGACGTGCTGAAACATATTTTACGATCAAGACCTTGCGCACCTATTACAGGATTCAGCGCAAGGCTGTCCGGTTGGGTGTGACGCGCGCGCCGAAGCAGCTTAGCCCGATAGCGCGGGCGCGTATTGAACGGCGTATTTCCGAGGCTTTGAATGCCCGTGTGCAATCCGTGGAAAACGGTCGCGCGGTGGCCCGGACTTTCGATAACCTGCAACGTGCGAGTGCTGCGTCGGCCTGTGATGCCGGTAAACTGTTTGCCGATGTCATCCTTGACCTTGAGGGGCGGGATCTGCGCGAGGCGCTTATTTACCTTAGTTCTTCGTGATGGTCCGGCTTGAAGTCGCAAACCGAACGGCCCGGTGGTTATGGTTGCAAGTCAATGGGTTGGCAGAGCCGCCGACCGGGCCTTTGGATGTGATGGGCATGATCCGAGAGCTTGGTTTCGTGCAGATCGACACGGTGCGCAATGTCACGCGGGCGCATCACCATATCCTTTGGTCGCGCAATCAGAATTACCGTGAAGGGATGCTTTGGCCCTTGCTGGAGCAGCGCGAATTGTTCGAACATTTCACGCATGATGCCTCACTTATCCCGGTGGAAGTGCTGCCGCATTGGCGGCGGCAATTTCAGCGGTTGGGCGAGAAGGCGGCACGGAGTGCGTGGTTTCAATCGGGATTGGGCCGGAAAGAGATCAAGAAGATACGTAAGCGTATTGAAGTGGAAGGCCCCCTTTCCACCCATGCCTTTGACAGCGGCGCGCGCGGCGATGAGATGTGGGCACGGCCGCCTCACAAGAAGGCATTGGATCAAATGTGGTATGCCGGGGAGTTGGCGACCAGCCACCGGAAGAACTTCGTCAAGTTTTATGATTTGGGAGAACGGGTTTTCCCTTTAAGCCTCCACGAAGCTGGGGATGATCGGCAAGCCATTGATAAATTGCACAAATCAGCGGTCGATAAACTGACGATGGCCACCCCTGGAGAGGTGCAGCGTTTCTGGGATGCGACCACTGCCGACGAGGTTCGGGACTGGATTGCGAGGACCGAGTTGGTGCCCTTGCGGGTACAGGGGGCGGATGGTGAGTGGCGCGACGGATGGGGCGCGCCGGACATCGAGGCGCGGTTGGCACGGCTTGCCCCACCGGTCAAACGCCTGCGATTGGTGAACCCGTTTGACCCAGCCATACGGGACCGTAGACGCTTGGAGCGCCTGTTTGGCTTTGAATATCGCAACGAGATGTTCGTTCCGAAAGCCAAGCGGCGCTGGGGGTATTACGTTTATCCCTTGTTGGAAGGAGATCGCTTTGTCGGGCGGGTCGAACTGAAGGCGGACCGGGCCAAGGGATGGATGCAGGTCACCGGATTTTGGCCGGAGCCGGATGTCAAATGGTCGGATACACGGGTGGCAAAGCTGGAGCGGGAGTTGCAGCGATTTGCGCGGTTGGCAGGAGTTTGCGAGGTGGACGCCGCGATTGTACGCGAATCGGTGGCTAAGTCCTTGGGTTAACGGGAAAAACCCTGTCTGCATCGCGTCGGTTTCACGTCGGTATCGCGTCGGTATTTTTTCCCGACGCCCGGAGGGTTAACAGAGCGTGCGGTGCAAAACGTACGAAACCTACGTGCGTTTCGTACGCAAAAGCGGAGAGGAGAAAGACATGCGATTGAAAGGTAAAACAGCCATCGTGACCGGGGGGGCGAGTGGTTTTGGTGAGGGGATCGTGCGCAAGTTCCTGGCCGAGGGGGCGCAGGTGATGGTCGCCGATATCAACGGTGAGGCGGCCAAGGGTCTGGCCAAGGAGTTGGGCGCCGAGGCTTGCACCGTGGATGTCTCGGACGGGGCCAGCGTGCAGGCCATGGCAGAGGCCGCGCAGAGGGCGTTCGGCCTGCCCGATATCGTGGTGAACAATGCAGGCATCACCCATCTGCCGCAGATGATGGAATATGTCACCGAAGAGGATTTTGACCGGGTTTTCGCAGTGAACTGCAAATCTGTCTACCTTGTTGCCCGGGCCTTGGTGCCGGGGATGAAAGAGCGCGGCAGCGGCGCGATCCTGAACGTGGCGTCCACCGCCGGGGTCAGCCCGCGCCCGAAGCTCAATTGGTACAATGCTTCCAAGGGCTGGATGAACACGGCAACCAAGGCCATGGCGGTGGAACTTGCCCCCGAGGGGATAAGGGTGAATGCGCTTAACCCGGTGGCGGGGGAGACCCCGCTTCTGGCGAGTTTCCTGGGCGAGGATACGCCCGAGATGCGCGCCAAGTTCCTGTCGACCATCCCCTTGGGGCGATTTTCGACGCCCGAGGACATGGGCAATGCTGCCGCGTACCTGTGCAGCGATGAGGCCGGGATGATCACCGGCGTCTGCATGGAGGTGGATGGCGGGCGATGCATTTGATCGGGCCGCTGTGCCGGTTGCAGGTGTTGGATGCCTCCGGCGGGAGTATTTGGGGAAAGATGAAGGCCTGCTCATGGGCTTTTTCATCTTTCTCGCAATACTCCGGGGGAGTCGCCCTAAGGGCGACGGGGGCAGCGCCCCCTTTACGCGAGAGGACTCGAAAAAAGAACAAAAGGTGAATATAATCGTGACTCGCCATGACTGCCGAGTTTGCGATCACCTCGAATTTCACCTTCCTCACCGGGGCTTCCCATCCCGAGGAGTATATGCGCCGTGCCGCGGTGCTGGGGTTGGAGGCGATTGCCATTGCCGATGAGAATTCGGTCGCGGGGATTGCGCGGGCGCATGTCATGGCGCGCGAGATGGCCCGGCAGGTGGCGGAGCGGCGCGCATGGGAGGCGCGGGAGGGGGGGATTGGCCCGCCTGCACCGGAGCCCGCTGTGCCGGAGTGGGTCAATGTTCCAAGGCTGATTCCGGCGGCCAAGCTGTGTTTTCAGGAGGGGATCACCCTGACCGTTTTGCCTTTGGACCGCACCGGGTGGGGCAGCCTGTGCCGAATTCTCAGCAAGGGGCGGTTGGCCGCGCCCAAGGGGGAGTGTCATCTGACGCTGGACGATCTGGAGGAACGGGGTGAGAACCTGCATCTTTTGCTGCACCCGCCACAGGCGCAACGGGGGCCGGGCGGCGCGGGTGAGTGGTGTGAGCTTGCGGGCCGGGTGACGCGCCGCTTTGGCGAGGAGATGCATCTTTTGATGACCCCGCGTTATGATGGCGCGGATGCGGTGTGGTTCGATGAACTGGCCGGTTTGGCCGGGGATTTGGGCCTGCCCACGCTGGCGGCGGCGGCCCCGGTCATGCATCACGGGCGGCGGCGGCGGTTGGCGGATGTGCTGACCGCCATTCGGCAGGGTCGCCGCGTCAGGGAGTTGGGGCGCGGTGCCTTGGCCAATGCCGAGGCGCGGTTGCGCAGTTCGGCAGAGATGCGGCGTATCTTCGGCGCGCATGCAGCGGCGGTGGAGCGGGCTGCCGATTTGGCCAAGCGGCTGAATTTCTCGCTGGATGAGTTGCGGTATGAATACCCTTCGGAGGTTGGGCAGGGCGAAACCCCCGATGCGCGTTTGCGGGGCTTGGCCGAGGCGGGGTTGCGCTGGCGCTATCCGCATGGGGCGCCGGAAAAGGTCTCGCGGCTTTTGGAGCATGAGTTGAACCTTATCGCCAAGCTGGGCTATGCGCCTTATTTCCTGACGGTGTATGATGTGGTGGAGTTTGCCCGCTCACGTAGCATCCTGTGTCAGGGGCGCGGGTCGGCGGCCAATTCGGTGACCTGTTATTGTCTGGGCGTGACCTCGGTTTCGCCCGAGATCGGCACCATGGTCTTCGAGCGTTTCGTCAGCGAGGCCCGCGACGAGCCGCCCGATATCGACGTGGATTTCGAGCATGAGCGCCGCGAGGAGGTGATCCAGCATATTTACGCCCGTTACGGGCGGCACCGTGCGGGGCTTTGTGCCACGGTCATTCATTACCGGGGCAAGCGCGCCATCCGCGAGGTGGGCCGCGCCATGGGGCTGAGCGAAGACACGCTTTCAGCGCTCAGCTCACAGCTTTGGGGCTTTGGCGCGCGGGGGGAATTGGCCCGCACGCGGTTGCGCGAAATCGGGCTGGACCCCGATGACCGGCTTTTGCGGCAAACCCTTGATTTGGTGGGCGAGATCGAGGGGTTTCCAAGGCACCTGAGCCAGCATGTCGGCGGCTTCATCATGACCGAGTGGCGGTTGGACGAGTTGGTGCCCATTGAAAACGCCGCGATGGAGGATCGCACGGTCATTTGCTGGGACAAGGACGATATCGACGCTTTGGGCATCCTCAAG
>DATFKJ010000210.1:0-2434 GCA_035268705.1 Roseovarius sp.
ACGGCGTTGAATGATATAGCGCGCCATCGCCCCACGCGCCTTCTTGGCATAGAAACTGACGATCTTGGGGCCGCCGGGCTTGTCTTCCATGAACACCGGGGTGATCACCCGCAGGCCAAGGACCTCAAGGTCGACAGCGCCAAAATATTCCTGACTGGCGCAATTGATAAGGGTGTCGGTTTTGACCTCGTCGGCCTGCGCCTTGAGCGCCTTGGCGATCTTGTCGCCCCAGTAGTCATAAAGGGTTTTACCCTTCTCGGTTTTCAATCGGCTGCCCATCTCAAGGCGATAAGGCTGGATTGCATCCAGTGGGCGCAACACGCCATAAAGCCCCGAAAGAATGCGAAAATGCTCCTGCGCCCATGCCATTTCATCGGCGTCGAGCGAAGATGCCTCAAGCCCCTGATAGGTGTCCCCGGCGAAGGCGAGTGCGGCGGGCTTTTCCTCCATCTCACCGAAATCACTGAACCGGTCGCGGTTCAGCTTGGCAAGGCTTTCGCTGATCTTCATCAGATTTTGCAGATCATCCACCGACAGGCCGCGCGCGACCTTGGCCAGATCATCGGCCTCGGCCTGAAAGGCGGGGCGCGTGGCCTCGATGCCCTCGACCGGGTCCATGTTCATTTTCTTGGCGGGGGAGACAACTACAAGCATTCTGGTATTCCCATATTCAGCGTTGCCACAGACTTAGTCCGCCCCTTGCAAAACGTCCAGAAAGGCCGGACCAAAGCGTTCCGCGCGGCGCTCACCCAATATACGCGTCAGGCTGTCGAGATCGCCGGGGCGACTACTGGCCACCTTGGCCAGAAGAGAGGCAGAGCAGCTTAGCGGCTTGTCAATTCCACCTTCGCCGCGCGCCAGATCGGCTTGCGCTTCGAGAAGTTGATCATAGAGAGATCCGGCCGCCCGGCCCGCAAGCTTCCGGCGTGTCGGGTGCATCGCGGCCGCCTCACCATTGATGACCGACAGGAAGTCATCACCATATTTTTCCAGCTTTTTGGCCCCTACCCCGGCGATACGCGCCATGTCGTCGAGGCTGTTGGGGCGTTTCTCGGCCATCTCGATAAGTGTGCGATCGTTGAACACCACATAAGCGGGCACCTTGGCGGCCTCGGCCAAGGCGCGGCGTTTGGCCTTGAGGGCCGACAGCAGGGGCGCATCTTCGTCCGAGACAAGCGCCTTGGCGGCGGGGCGGCGTGATTTGGGAACAAGCGTATCGCGGCGCAGGGTAATGGTTTCCTGATCGCGCAGGATCGGCAGGGCTTTGTCGGTCATGCGCAGGGCGCCGTGGCGTTCGGGGTCAGGGCGGACAAGATCATGCCCCATAATCTGCCGGAACACCCCTTGCCAGTTGCGCCGTTCGAGGTCGCGGCCCACCCCGAAGGTGGGCAATTGGTCATGCCCGCGCGCTTGTACCTTTTCGGTGGCATTGCCGATCAGGATGTCGATCAGATGCCCCGCACCAAATCGTTCCTCGGTGCGCAGAATCGCAGACAGCGCCTTGCGCACCGCTTGGGTGCCGTCAAAGGTTTCGGGCGGCGTATCGCAAAGGTCGCAATTGCCACAGGCTGCGGCCTCTTCCCCGAAGTAGCGAAGCAGGGCCGCACGGCGGCATTCAAGCGCCTCCGCCAGACCCAAAAGCGCATTAAGCCGCCCGTGATCTGTCATACGCCGTTCAGGCGGGGCAAGGCCTTCATCAATCTGACTGCGGCGCAGGCGGATATCATCGGGGCCAAAAAGGGTCAGGGTTTCGGCAGGTGCGCCGTCACGGCCCGCGCGGCCGATTTCCTGGTAATAGGCCTCGATGGATTTGGGCAGGTCGGCGTGCGCCACCCAGCGAATATCGGGCTTGTCCACCCCCATGCCAAAGGCGACGGTCGCCACCACGATCAAGCCGTCCTCGGTGCTGAATCGGCCCTCAACATGGCGGCGTTCATCGGCTTCCATCCCGCCATGGTAATGGCAGGCGTTATGCCCGGCCTCACGCAGGGCAGCGGCCAGACTTGCGGTTTTGGCGCGCGTGCCGCAATAGGCGATGCCCGACTGCCCCTTGCGGGCGGCTGAGAACTCAAGGATCTGCCGCCGGGGGCTGTCCTTGGGGGCAAAGGCAAGGTGGATGTTGGGCCGGTCGAATCCTTCAAGAAAGGTCTGCGGCGCGATGCCATCAAAAAGCTTTTCGACTATCTCATCGCGGGTTTCGGCATCCGCCGTGGCGGTAAAGGCGGCCAATGGCACGTTCAGCGCGCGCCGCAACTCTCCGATGCGAAGGTAATCAGGGCGGAAATCATGGCCCCATTGACTGACGCAATGGGCCTCATCCACGGCGATGAGGGACACCCCGATGCGCCGCAGCATTCCCATCGCCGATCCAGCGGCCAAACGCTCGGGCGCGATATAAAGAAGTTTCAAACGCCCCTGATCCAGTGCGTGCCAG
>DATFKJ010000211.1:0-17500 GCA_035268705.1 Roseovarius sp.
TCAGCCTTATGTGGAAAAGGCCTTGGGTGTTATGCTGATCGTGTTCGCGCTGTTGATCGCGACGGGCACGATCAACGAGATTGCCAATTGGATGATCGAGACCTTCCCGGTGTTTTCACAACTGGGATGACAGCCTTAGAGGGAGGAGAGGTGATGACACGTATTTTCGCGATTTTGCTGGCGGTGGTTGGCCTGAGTTTACCCGTGGCGGCGGCCAATATCGGAGATGACGGGCTGCATAAGGCGGCTTGGATGCGCGACACCTTTCTGGATATGGCCGAGGATCTGGAAGAAGCCAATGCCGAGGGTAAGCGCCTTGTGCTGATGGTGGAGCAGCGGGGCTGCATCTACTGCAAGAAGATGCACGAGGAGGTTTACCCCGACGAGGCGATTTCCAGCTACATCGAAGAGAATTTCTTTGTCGTGCAACTGAATCTTCACGGATCGCGTGAGATGGTGGATTTCGACGGCGATGTGCGGTCGGAACGCGAGATGCTGCGCAAATGGGGGATTCTGTTTACGCCGACAGTGATTTTCCTGCCTGAAGAGGTGGAGGAGGGCCAAACCGCGCCGCAGGCGGCGGTGTCAACGATGCCGGGCGCCTTCCAGAAGGGGACCACCTTGGACATGTACACATGGGTGAACGAAAAGCGCTATGCCATGGATTCAGAGGAAGATTTTCAAAGGTACCATGCACGCCGCATTCAAGAGCGTGCGGCGGCGAAAGAAGAGTAAACCTATTTCGCGGTTGCGGCAATAATTCACAAAGCTGAATTTGTTGTTGCATCCGTTGGGGGCGGTGGCCTACTGTATACACAGCTAGCCGAGTACAAGGCATGATAGCCATGGGAGGAAACATGAAGCTTTCGACAACACTTTTGGCGGCGGCGGTCTTGGCCGCCGGAGCGGCGCAGGCCGGTTCGCTTGCGCCGGGCGACGTTCAGTACGGCGAGTATGGTGAAGTCACCAAGTCGCTGACCGGTGCGCCGGGTGATCCGGAAAACGGTGCCAACGTCATGAAGAACAAGGGCATCGGCAACTGCATCGCTTGTCATCAGGTGACAGCACTGAACGATGCGCCGTTCCACGGTGAAATCGGGCCACCGCTTGATGGTGTGGCCGATCGCTGGGGTGAGGCCGAGCTCCGGGGAATCCTGGCAAATGCCAAGAAGACTTTTCCCGATTCACTGATGCCGGCCTACTACAAGGTCGAGGGCTTTGTTCGCCCGGGCAACGCTTATACCGGTAAAGCCGCTGAGGGTGAGCTTGATCCGCTTCTGACGGCGCAGCAGATCGAAGATGTTGTCGCCTTCCTGTCGACGCTGAAATACGAAGACTGACGCGTTTCAGGCAGGCCAAGAGATTGACCAAGGAGATGAAAATGGACTTCACACGACGTGATACGCTGGCGATCGGCGCTGCCGCCGCTGCCGTAACCGCTCTGCCGATGCCGGCGATGGCATCGCTGACGGAGGATGCAATTGCCGAATTCACCGGCGGGGCCGATGTGGCCGATGGTGGCGTTGATCTGGACGCGCCCGAAATCGCCGAAAACGGCAACACCGTGCCGATCGAAGTGAGCGCCGAAGGTGCCGCCGCGATCATGGTGCTGGCTGCTGGCAACCCGACCCCGGGTGTCGTGACCTTCAACTTTGGCGAAGGCGCAGGCGCGCACCGTGCCAAGACCCGTATCCGCCTTGCTGGCACGCAGGACGTGATCGCAGTGGCGAAGATGGCTGACGGCAGCTTTGCCAAAACTCAGAAGACCGTGAAGGTCACCATTGGCGGCTGCGGCGGCTAAGCGAGCGAGAAGGAGAGAACACAATGGCAAAAGGTGTACGCCCCCGCGTGAAAGCGCCCCGTTCCGCCGAAGCTGGTGAGGTCGTGGTCATCAAGACCCTGATCAGCCACAAGATGGAGTCTGGTCAGCGCAAGGACAGCGACGGCAATACAATTCCGCGCTCGATCATCAACCGTTTCACCTGTGAGTATAACGGTGCGATGGTTGTCGATGTGGAAATGCATCCGGCAATTTCGACCAACCCCTACTTCGAGTTCGAAGCAACCATCCCAGAGGCCGGTGACTTCCAGTTCACTTGGTACGACGACGATGGCTCGGTCTACGAAGAAACAAAATCGGTCAAAGTCGGCTGATCACAAAAAAGGTGCCCTGCGCCCGGGTGAACCGGGGCGGGGCCAACCTTTAGGGAGGGAAATAACATATGAAATTCAATGCAATGACAGCAGTGGCTGCTTTGATGCTGGCCGTGCCCGGTGTCACATCGGCAGGGCCAGACGATGACAACATGGTCATCAATGGCGAAACCGAGATGACCACCAAGGCCCCGGTGCCGGCGCACATGGAAGACGCCAACATGGATCAGATCATGTCTGGCTGGCACTTTCGCTCGGACGAGACTCAGGCCCTGCAATTGGATGACTTCGACAACCCCGGCATGATCTTTGTGGACGCTGGCATGGACCAGTGGAACGCGGTCGAGGGGAGCGAAGGCAATTCTTGTGCCACTTGCCACGAAGGCCCGGAAAGCATGGAGGGTGTGCGCGCAGTATACCCGAAATGGGATGAAGAGGCGGGCGAGGTTCAGACCCTTGCCATGCAGATCAACGATTGCCGTGAACAAAATATGGGTGCCGAGCCTTACAAGTACTCGGGCGGCCAGATGGCGAACATGGAAGCGCTGATTTCGGTGCAGTCGCGCGGCATGGCGGTGAGCGTGGCCATTGATGGCCCGGCGCAAGAGACTTGGGAAAAGGGTAAAGAGCTTTATTATACCCGCACCGGTCAGCTTGAGCTGTCCTGCGCCAGCTGCCACGAAGAAAGCTATGGCATGATGATCCGCGCCGACCACCTGAGCCAAGGGCAGATCAACGGTTTTCCGGTTTACCGCCTGAAAAACGCAAAGCTGAACACGGTTCACGGGCGTTTCAAAGGCTGTGTACGGGACACCCGTGCCGAAACCTACAAGCCCGGCAGTGACGAATTCGTCGCGCTGGAGCTGTACGTTGCAAGCCGTGGCAACGGCCTGTCGGTCGAGGGCCCGTCGGTCCGCAACTGATGTGACTATGGGCCGGGGCGGCGCGCGAACCGCCCCGGCCAAGCCGCTGCCTGCATGACATTGAAATTCACGGCCTTTCGGCCAAGCCGCATCCGGAGGGCCGGGCGCGGTAACGGGATAACTCTAACCAACCGGAGACGGATTACATGATCTCTCGTCGCGATTTTCTTCAGGTCAGCATGGCGGCCTCGGCGCTTTACGGGGCCAGCGGTTTTGGCAACTGGGCGAAGCTGGCAGCACAACAAGCCCTGACGCAAGACCAGCTTTTGGATTTCGATACATTTGGCAACGTGAGCCTTATTCACGTGACCGATATTCACGCACAATTGAAGCCGATTTATTTTCGCGAGCCGGAAATCAACATCGGCGTGGGCGGCAACAAAGGCGAGGTGCCGCATGTCACCGGGGCGGATTTCCGTAAGCTTTATGGCATCGAGGATGGCAGCCCCAGCCACTATGCCCTGACCTACAATGATTTCGCGGCTTTGGGCAAAGAATACGGCAAGGTCGGTGGCCTTGACCGCGTGGCCACTGTCGTCAAGTCAATCCGTGCCGCGCGGCCCGATGCTCTGCTGCTGGATGGGGGCGATACGTGGCATGGGTCATACACCTGCTATCAGACCGAAGGGCAGGACATGGTCAACGTGATGAACGCGTTGAAACCGGATGCGATGACCTTCCACTGGGAGTTCACACTGGGTCAGGACCGGGTGCGCGAACTGGTTGAGGGCTTGCCCTTTGACTCCCTTGGTCAGAACATTTTTGACGCCATGTGGGACGAGCCCGCGGCCGAGTTCAAACCCTATGAGTTCTATGAGCGGGGCGGGGTCAAGATTGCCGTGATCGGGCAGGCCTTCCCCTATATGCCGATTGCCAACCCCGGCTGGATGTTCCCCGATTACAGCTTTGGTATTCGCGATGAGAACATGCAGGCGATGGTCGACGAGGTGCGCGCTGAGGGGGCCGAACTGGTCGTCTGCC
Source organism: Roseovarius sp. (assembly GCA_035268705.1). Lineage (GTDB taxonomy): Bacteria > Pseudomonadota > Alphaproteobacteria > Rhodobacterales > Rhodobacteraceae > Roseovarius. Next base: position 4,059 of record DATFKJ010000211.1, read on the forward strand.
TGAGCCACAATGGGTTCGACGTGGACAAGAAGATGGCCAGCGTCGTGAAAGGCATCGACGTGATCCTGACCGGCCACACCCATGACGCTTTGCCCGAGCCGGTTCTTGTGGGCGATACGATCCTGATAGCCAGCGGTTCGAACGGGAAATTCGTGAGCCGCGTTGACTTGGATGTGCGCGATGGCAAGATGATGGGTTTCCGTCACAAGCTGATCCCGATTTTCTCGGATGTGATCGAGCCGGATGCCGATATGGCGGCCCTGATCGACGAGCAGCGCGCGCCCTACAAGGCCGAGTTGGAAGAGGTGATCGGGGAGACCGATGATTTGCTGTATCGTCGTGGCAACTTCAACGGATCGTGGGACGACCTGATTTGTGACGCGCTGATTTCCGAGCGTGAAGCCGATATCGCCATGAGCCCCGGCGTGCGTTGGGGTCCGAGCATCCTGCCCGGTCAGGCGATCACCCGCGAGGATATCTGGAACGTGACCTCGATGTCCTATGGCGAGGCGTATCGGAGTGAGATGACCGGTGAATTCATCAAGGTGATCCTTGAGGACGTGGCCGACAACATTTTCAACCCCGATCCCTATTACCAACAGGGTGGCGACATGGTTCGGATTGGCGGCATGGGCTATTCCATCGACATCAGCAAGCCGCAGGGTGAGCGGATTTCCGACATGACCCTTCTGAGCACCGGCGATGCGATCGACCCGGCCAAGAATTACGTTGTCGCGGGCTGGGCCAGTGTCAACGAGGGCACCGAGGGGCCGCAGATCTGGGACGTGGTGGAAAGTCACATTCGCAAGCAGGGCACCGTTAAACTGGAGCCGAACAACAGCGTTAAAGTCAGCGGTTTGTAAGCGCACCGCGACGCTTTGACAGATACCTTACATTCATCAAATTCAGGTAGATGAATATGATGTCGCAAGAGGAGGCTTAGGACAGAGATGACAGCCGACAAGAAATCTAGCGGGGCTTCGCGCCGGGCGTTCCTGAAGGGCGCCGTGGCGGCCGGGGGTGCCGTGGCGGGCGCGGGCATGGCCCGTGCGGCGGGCGATCCCGATCCGCTTATCACCGAAGTGCAAGATTGGGCCAGTGGCTTTGGCGAGGGTGTGGATGCCACGCCCTATGGTCTGCCGATCCGCTTCGAGGACGATGTGGTGCGCCGCAACGTCGAGTGGCTGACCGCGGACACGATCAGCTCAATCAACTTCACGCCGATCCACGCGCTGGATGGTACGATCACGCCGCAAGGTTGCGCCTTTGAGCGTCACCATTCGGGTGCGATCGAGTTGAAGAAAGAAGATTACCGCCTGATGATCAATGGTTTGGTCGATAAGCCGCTGATCTTCAACTATGCCGATCTGGAACGTTTCCCGCGCGAAAACCACGTGTATTTCTGCGAATGTGCGGCGAACACGGGCATGGAATGGGCCGGTGCGCAGCTGAATGGCGCGCAGTTCACCCATGGCATGATCCACAACATGGAATATTCCGGCGTGCCCCTGCGCAGGCTGCTGGAAGAGGCCGGTTTGGACACGGCGGGCGACCTGAAAGACAAGTGGGTCTACGTGGAAGGGGCCGATGCCTCGTCGAACGGGCGGTCGATTCCGATGGACAAGGCGCTGGACGATTGCCTTGTGGCCTTCAAGGCCAACGGTGAAGCCCTGCGCAAGGAGCATGGTTATCCCGTGCGGCTGGTCGTTCCCGGTTGGGAAGGCAACATGTGGGTCAAATGGCTGCGTCGGGTTGAGGTTATGGACGGCCCGGTGGAAAGCCGCGAGGAAACCTCGAAATACACCGATACGCTGGAAGATGGCACAAGCCGCAAATGGACGTGGGAGATGGACGCCAAATCGGTTGTCACCAGCCCAAGCCCTCAGTCGCCTATTGCCCACGGCGCAGGTCCGCTTGTCATCACAGGTCTGGCATGGTCTGGCCGTGGCGCGATCACCCGGGTTGATGTGTCGACCGACGGTGGCAAGAACTGGCAACAGGCGCGTCTGGCCAAGGAAGGCGAGAGCAAGGCCCTGAGCCGGTTCTACCTGGACATCGACTGGGACGGCAGCGAGATGCTGCTTCAGAGCCGGGCGCACGATGAAACGGGTTACGTTCAGCCGACCAAGGCGCAACTGCGCGAAGTGCGCGGCGAGAACTCGATCTATCACAACAACTGCATCCAGACTTGGTGGGTGAAAGAAAGCGGAGAGGCGGAAAATGTCGAAGTCTCTTAAACTCTACGGTGGCACGGCGGTGGGCGCGGCGGCGCTTTTGGCCGTGGCCTTCAACTTTGCCGATCGCAACATTACCCCCATGCCAGAGCGCGCGGATATGATGGGCGAGGCGCCAGCGAATCCCGACCTTGGCTTTATCGCCATGGCGCGGGCCGCAAGCGAGCCGCATGGCAATTACAACCTTGGCCGGATGGCCCTGCCGGAAGAGATTGCGGCATGGGATCTGGATGTGACCCCCGATGGAACGGGCCTGCCCGAAGGTTCAGGCGATGTCTTGACCGGTGAGGAAGTCTTCATCGAACAATGCGCCGTCTGTCACGGTGACTTTGCCGAAGGGCGTGGCAATTGGCCCAAGCTGGCTGGTGGCGACGGCACCCTTGCCGACAAGGACCCGCTGAAGACGGTGGGCAGTTATTGGCCTTATCTGTCGACGGTTTGGGATTATGTCCACCGCTCCATGCCCTTTGGCGCGGCGCAGACCCTGACGGCGGATGAGACATATGCCATCACGGCCTATATCCTTTATTCCAACTACCTTGTGGAAGATGATTTCGTGCTGTCGCATGAAAACTTCCTTGAGGTGGAAATGCCCAATGCCGACGGGTTCATCGTGGATGACCGCGAAGAAGCCGAGGCGCATTTCTGGAACACCGAAGCCTGTATGTCAGACTGTAAGGACAGCGTGGAGATTACCATGCGCGCCGCAGTTCTGGATGTGACACCGGAAGAAGAGGAAGAGGCCGCTGCCGAGCCTGCTGCCGCTGAAGAGGTGGAAATGGCGGCTGCTGAGACCGAGGAGGCCGCCGCAGAACCGGCCGCGGAAGAAACCGCCGCACTGAACCCTGAGCTGGTGGCAGCCGGTGAGAAGCTCTTCCGTCAGTGTCAGGCCTGTCACCAAGTGGGCGATGGCGCGAAAAACCGCGTTGGTCCGCAGTTGAACGGTGTCATGGGTCGGACCATCGGTGGGGTCGAGGATTTCCGTTACTCCAAGACGATGGCCGCCATGGGCGAAGAGGGGCAGGTTTGGGATGAAGAGTCCATGGCCGCCTTCCTGGCTGATCCGCGTGGCTATGTGAAGGGCACGAAAATGTCCTACCGTGGTCTGAAGAAAGACGAGGATATCGCGGCGATGACTGAGTACCTCAAGTCTTTCTCGAACTAAGACTGTCGATGCGGGGCCGGGTCAAACCGGCCCCGTTTTTTCTTTGAATGAGGGCGCTTGCGTGTCATCATTCAAGCATGAGCTTTGGGAGGAGCGTTCATGCGGAAACGCGCGATTGGTGCGGCGGCCCTGACGATTGGGCTGTTTGCATCACAGGCCCTTTGGGCCGAAGAGATTGGTGACGCCGAACGGGGCAAGGATATCTATGCCAAGTGTTCAGGCTGTCACGAAGTGGGTAAAGGGGCCGAGAATGGTATTGGTCCGCATCTGAACGGCATTTTTGGCCGCAAGGCGGCTTCTGTTGCGGATGGCTATCGCTATTCCAAGGGATTGGTCCGGGCGGGGAATGATGGGCTTGAGTGGCACCTTGATACCCTTGATGCCTACATTGAAAACCCAAAGGCCTTGGTCAGTGGAACACGGATGAGTTTCCGGGGGCTCAAGAAGCCGCAGGATCGGGCCGATGTTCTGGCCTATTTACGGATTTATTCAGACGATCCTCAGAACATCCCCGAAGCGGACCCAACGGCGCTCGCGCCCGAGGTGGAATTGCCGCCCGAGATCCTCGCCATGGTGGGGGATCCTGAGTATGGCGAATACCTGTCCAGTGAGTGCAAGACCTGCCACCAACCCGATGGTAACGATGACGGGATTCCGTCGATCACCAATTGGCCTGCTGAGGATTTCGTGGTGGCCATGCATGCCTATAAGCAAGAGCTGCGACCGCATCCGGTGATGCAGATGATGGCCGGACGGTTGAGCGATGAGGAGATCGCCGCGCTGGCGGCTTATTTTGAGAATATAGAATAACTTGCCGGGAAACTCCGGCGCAATTGGGAGGAGATACTATGACCCTTAACAGACGAGCCTTTATTGGTACGGGCGTCGCGGCGGCGGCGGCCCTGTCGGCACCGATGGTGCGCGGCCAAGGCAAGCCGCGTGTCGTTGTCGTGGGCGGCGGGGCAGGCGGTGCGACCGCGGCCCGCTATATCGCCAAGGACAGCGATGGCGCGATCGACGTCACATTGGTGGAGCCGACACGCGCCTATTACACCTGCTTTTTCTCGAACCTCTATATCGGGGGCTTCCGGGAGCTGAGCAGCATCGGCCATAGCTATGGTACCTTGGCCAGCGACTATGGCGTGAACGTGGTGCATGACTGGGCCGTGGGGATCGACCGCGATACCAAGACCGTGACATTGGCCGGTGGGGCCGCGTTGCCTTATGATCGGCTGATCCTGTCGCCGGGGATTGATTTTGTTGAAGGTGCTGTGCCCGGCTGGGACGTGAGCCAGCAAAACAAGATGCCCCATGCCTACAAGGCAGGGAGCCAGACAGAACTTCTCAAGGCACAGATCGAGGCGATGCCGGAAGGCGGGCTTTATGCCATGGTGGCGCCGCCAAACCCCTACCGCTGTCCGCCGGGGCCCTATGAGCGGGTCAGCATGGTGGCGCATCTGCTGAAACAGATTAACCCGACGGCGAAAATCCTGATCGCAGACCCAAAGCCGAAGTTTTCGAAAATGGCGCTGTTCCAGGAAGGCTGGCAGGCGCATTACGGCGGCATGATCGACTGGATCGGACCGGATTTCGGCGGCCAGAATGTCAGCGTGAACCCCGACGAGATGACCGTGGATATCGACGGCGCGGTTGAGAAGGTGGATGTCTGCAACGTGATCCCTGCCCAGAAGGCGGGCAAGATTTGCGAGATGGCAGGCATTAACGAGGGTAACTGGGCGCCGGTTGTCCCGGCGACCATGCAATCACGGATGGATGAGAATATCCATGTACTGGGCGATGCCACGAACCAGGGCGATATGCCGAAGTCGGGTTATTCGGCCAACTCTCAGGCGAAGGTGGCGGCCATGGCCGTGCGTGGGGCTTTGACCGGGTCCAAGGTCTTCCCGGCGAAATTCTCCAACACCTGCTGGAGCCTGATTGACACCGATGATGGTGTGAAGGTCGGGGCTTCGTATCAGGCGACCGATGAGAAGATCGCCAAGGTGGATGGCTTCATTAGCCAGACGGGTGAGGATTCGGCCCTGCGCAAGGCGACCTATGAGGAAAGCCTTGGCTGGTATTCGGGTATTACCGAGGACATGTTCGGCGAAGCCTGATGCCGCTTGAATTCAGAGAGTGGGCCCTCGGTGCGAACCGGGGGCCTGTTTTTTGTGCAGTTGGCTGCCACGGTAGTTTCCTAATAGGAATATTAAATTCTCTCTATTGAATTCCGACGATTTGATCTCTAGCGTTGGCCGCGAAGGCACTATGGAGGCGTCGATGTGTGGAATCGTCGGGTTGTTTTTGAAGGACAAAGCGCTTGAACCGCGCTTGGGTGAGATGCTGAGCGAGATGCTCATCACCATGACGGACCGTGGCCCCGATAGCGCGGGGATCGCGGTGTATTCGGACGATCACGAAGGGCAGGCCAAACTGACGGTGCAGGCCGATGACCCAAGCCGCTTTGCCGGGCTGGATGAAGACCTGTCAAAGGCGCTTGGCTGTGACGTGACGGTGCGTGTCAAAGACACCCATGCGGTGATCGACCTGCCCGAGGCCAAGATGGCCGAGGCGCGAACCGCCCTCAAGGAACTGTGCCCCGACGCGCGGGTGATGAGCGCGGGCGAGGTGATCGAGATATACAAGGAAGTGGGCCTTCCCGGTGACGTGGCCAAGCGGTTCGATATTCCGCATTTGGCCGGCAGCCATGGGATCGGCCACACGCGTATGGCGACCGAGTCGGCGGTGACGACACTTGGCGCGCATCCGTTTTCGACCGGGGCGGATCAGTGCCTTGTGCATAATGGATCGCTTTCGAACCACAATTCCCTGCGCCGTCAGTTGGCGCGTGAAGGGATTACCGTGGAGACCGAGAACGACAGTGAAGTGGCTGCCGCTTACCTGACGTGGAAGATGCAGCAGGGCCATAGCCTTGGTGAGGCGCTTGAATCCGGGTTGGACGATCTGGACGGGTTTTACACCTTTGTCGTCGGCACCAAGGATGGGTTTGGCGTGGTGCGTGACCCGATTGCCTGCAAACCGGCGGTGATGGCTGAAACCGATCAATATGTGGCCTTCGGCAGCGAATACCGCGCTTTGGTGAACCTTCCCGGCATCGAAGAGGCCCGCGTTTGGGAGCCGGAACCCGCAACCGTTTACTTCTGGAAGCACTGACATGCAGACATTTGATTTGGAAGCCAATGGCCTGCGGGCTTTGAACGAAGCGCTACAGGCGCAAAGCCAACAGACCAATGAAACCGCTTGGCAGGTGGTCAACCCGCGCGGCAGCCATGCGATTGCCGTGGGGTTGGATGCGCCTATTGAGGTGAGGGTCAAGGGATCGACCGGGTACTATTGCGCAGGCATGAACAAGCAGGCCAGCATCACCGTGGATGGCAGCGCCGGCCCCGGAGTGGGTGAGAACATGATGAGCGGCACGGTGATCGTCGAAGGCGACGCCAGCCAATATGCCGGGGCCACGGGCCATGGTGGTTTGCTGGTAATCAAGGGAAACGCCAGTTCGCGCTGCGGGATTTCCATGAAGGGGATCGACATCGTGGTGCAGGGCAATGTCGGCCATATGTCGGCCTTCATGGCGCAGAAGGGCAACCTTGTCGTCTGTGGCGATGCGGGTGAGGCCCTAGGCGACTCGATCTACGAGGCGCGGCTCTTTGTGCGCGGTGAGGTCAAAAGTCTTGGGGCCGATTGTATCGAAAAAGAGATGCGGCCCGAGCATGTGGAGATCCTGCGTGACTTGCTTGAACGGTCAGAGGTTGACGCCAAACCGGAAGAGTTCAAGCGTTATGGCTCGGCGCGGAAATTGTACAATTTCAACATCGACAACGCGTATTGAGGGGAATCGGTATGGCAAACGATCAAAAAAACGCGATTCCGCAAACCATGCCCATTCAGTCGGCAACCTTTAGCCCCGAGGTGAACGCGGAAATCCGGCGCGCGGCGGCGACGGGGATTTATGACATTCGCGGTGGTGGGGCGAAGCGGCGGGTGCCGCATTTCGACGACCTGCTGTTTCTTGGCGCGTCGATGAGCCGTTACCCGTTGGAAGGGTATCGAGAGCGGTGCGACACGAATGTTGTGCTTGGCACGCGATTTGCCAAAAAGCCCATCGAGTTGGACATTCCGATCACCATTGCGGGGATGTCCTTTGGTGCCTTGTCGGCGCAGGCCAAGGAGGCCTTGGGCCGGGGGGCGTCATTGGCGGGCACCTCGACCACCACGGGCGATGGCGGCATGACGACGGAAGAGCGAGGTCAGTCCAAGACGCTGGTCTATCAATACCTGCCATCGCGCTATGGCATGAATCCCGATGACATACGCAAGGCCGATGCGATCGAGGTGGTCGTGGGGCAGGGGGCCAAGCCCGGCGGGGGCGGTATGCTTCTGGGTCAGAAGATTTCCGACCGCGTGGCTGATATGCGTGATTTGCCCAAGGGGATCGATCAGCGCAGCGCCTGTCGGCACCCCGATTGGACGGGGCCGGATGACCTTGAGATCAAGATTTTGGAGCTGCGCGAGATCACCGGCTGGGAGAAGCCCATCTATATCAAGGTGGGTGGCGCACGCCCCTATTTCGACACCACGCTGGCGGTCAAGGCCGGGGCGGATGTGGTTGTTCTGGACGGGATGCAAGGCGGCACGGCGGCGACGCAGGATGTGTTCATCGAACACGTCGGGCAGCCGACGCTGGCCTGTATCCGCGACGCGGTGCGCGCGCTTCAGGATCAGAACATGCATCGCAAGGTGCAGCTCATTGTATCGGGCGGTATCCGGTCGGGGGCCGATGTGGCCAAGGCCTTGGCGCTTGGCGCGGATGCGGTAAGCATCGGCACGGCGGCGATGGTGGCCCTTGGCGATAATGACCCAAGGTGGGAGGCCGAATATCAGGAGATGGGCACCACGGCAGGGGCCTATGACGATTGGCACGAGGGGCGTGACCCGGCGGGGATTTCCACGCAAGACCCCGAGCTTGCCAAACGGCTGGACCCGGTGGAGGCCGGTCGGCGCCTCAACAATTACCTCAAGGTGATGACGCTTGAGGCGCAGACCTTGGCGCGCGCCTGTGGGAAAAATCACGTGCAGCATCTGGAGCCCGAGGACCTTGTGGCCTTGACCATGGAAGCGGCGGCCATGGCGCAGGTGCCGCTTGCCGGAACCAACTGGTACCCCGGCAAGCCGGGTACGCAGTTCTGAGAACAAAACAACCGAACGGGGCGGCCATGGGTCGCCCCGGTTTCGTATCAACAGGGATGTAAACAAGCAAAAGGGACAAAAAGACCATGACGAAAGATCTGGCTTCCTTTGCCGCGGAGCGCGGCGTTAAATATTTCATGATTTCCTTCACCGATTTGTTCGGCGGGCAGCGGGCCAAACTGGTGCCTGCACAGGCCATTGCCGACATGCAGGAGGGCGGCGCGGGCTTTGCCGGGTTTGCAACTTGGCTGGATATGACGCCGGCGCATCCCGATATGCTGGCGGTGCCGGACCCTGATAGTGTGATCCAACTGCCGTGGAAGCCCGAGGTTGCATGGGTCGCGGCCAACCCCGTGATGGAGGGTGAGGATGTGGCGCAAGCGCCGCGCAAAGTGCTGCGGCGGTTGATCGACGAGGCGGCCAGCGAAGGTATGCATGTGAAAACCGGGGTTGAGGCGGAGTTTTTCCTGCTGACGCCCGATGGCTCGCAATTGAGCGATGAATTCGATACCGCTGAGAAGCCTTGCTATGACCAGCAGGCAGTGATGCGCCGCTATGACGTGGTGCGCGAGATCTGCGACTATATGCTCGAACTGGGCTGGGGCCCGTATCAGAACGACCACGAGGATGCGAACGGACAGTTCGAGATGAACTGGGAATTTGCCGATGCGCTTGTCACGGCGGACAGGCATTCGTTTTTCAAGTTCATGGCCAAGTCCATTGCCGAGAAACACGGCTTCCGCGCAACCTTTATGCCCAAGCCCATCGAGGGTCTGACAGGGAATGGATGCCATGCGCATATCTCGGTTTGGGATGCGCCGGGGGAGGGGGCCAAGACCAATGTCTTTGCCACCGAGGCCACCGGTGGCAGCCCGACGGCGGAACTGGGCCTGTCGGAGCAGGGGGCGCAGTTTCTGGGCGGGATCATGAAGCATGCCAGCGCCTTGGCGGCGATCACCAATCCGACGGTCAACAGCTACAAGCGGATCAACGCGCCGCGCACCATGTCGGGGGCCACTTGGGCACCCAATACGGTGACGTGGACGGGCAATAACCGCACCCATATGGTGCGGGTGCCGGGGCCGGGGCGGTTTGAGTTGCGCCTGCCGGACGGGGCGGCAAATCCCTATTTGTTACAGGCGGTTATCATCGCGGCGGGGCTGTCGGGCATCCGCAACAAGGCCGATCCGGGCAAGCGGTATGATATTGATATGTATGCCGAAGGTCACAAGGTGCGGGGCGCGCCGAAACTGCCGCTCAACATGCTGGATGCTTTGCGGGCCTATGACAAAGACAAGGGCCTGAAAGAGATGATCGGGGCGGAGTTTTCCGCAGCCTATCTGAACCTCAAGCACAAGGAGTGGGACAGTTTCGTGTCGCACTTCAGCAGGTGGGAAAAGGACCACACTTTGGACATCTGACACGGCCACCAAGTGACAAGACCCGAAGCCGCGCTTCGGGTCTTTTCGCCTCTCGGTATCACGTCGGTATTTTGTCGGTATTGCGTCGGTGGAATTGTCCGTCTCAGTCGCCCGGTGATGTGCCGTCCACCTCGTCGGCCAAAGACTCGGCCCGGGCGGCGATTTCGGCGAGGCTGTCGGTGACATCCTCGGGCACGATGGGCACTTCGATGGTTTTCGGCTCGGGCGTGGGGGCATTGCGGAGTTGATCAAGCTCGGCCTCTTTCTCGGCCATGCGGTCTTCCATCGCTTTCAGCTTGTCCTGTAGCCCGGCGGTCTTGTCGGCCAGCATCAGGCCCGCCATCAAGAGCATCCGCGCCTCGGGGATGCGGCCGATCTGCGCGGCGAGCACCGAGGCCTCTTCATCCAGCATCTTGGCTGCGGATTGCAGGTAGTGCTCTTCACCTTCCTGACAGGAAACATCAAAACTGCGGCCACCGATTTCAATTTGGACTTCGGGCATCAGGCATCCTCCGGTTGGGTGGTGTCGTCGCCGTCCGTGGCGCGCTTAAGGATCGCGTCCATTTCGGAAAGGATCGCGTCGGCCTCGGATTTGTCGGCGGCGCGAGTGGCGCGCAGACCTTCGAGTTCGGCCAGCATGGCCTTGTTGATAAGGTGCGCCTCGCCGACGCCCTCGGCATTGGCGTCACGCAGGGCGGCGTTGTTGTCGCGCAGCTGTTGGTTGGCTTGGCGCAGCGATTGCAGAGAGGCATCCAGTTCCTTGAGCTTGTCGGAACTATCGGATTGCGCGGCATCGCGGGCGGTCTCGGCCTCGGACAAGGACGCCTTGAGCTTCTTGATGCGCTCTTCGAGTTGGGCATTGGCGAGCTTTTCGTCCTCAAGCTGTTGGCGGAGGCTTTCAACTTCGCCGGCGTCTCCCGTTTTGGCCATGCCGTCCAGCCCTTGGCTGATCCGGTCAAGTGCTGCGGTGATGCGGCGCTGCAACTCGGGTATGTCGCTCATGTCCTGACCCCTTGTCTTGGTGCTGTCGCCATGGCCGCGAATCGCGGTGGGACGATTTTCCACGCAAGTCTAATGCCTTCTGGCGAAAACCTGAAACATCGCTTTAAGAGCTGCGTTTTTGGTGTGGGCGGCGCGCTTGGCAAGCCCTTGCGGGCTTTTCGCGCAGGGGGCTATGCAGCGCGGTGTTGTGCTTGATCTTTGCACCGCGCCTGATATGCAGCGGGCGAGATTGCCAACTTAGCAAGGATGACCTCGTGGATATTGCTGCCCTGCGCTCTGCCAACCCTGACCACTGGAAAAAAGCCGCCGCCATTCGCGCCCTGACACTGGATGCGGTCGCCGCGGCCAACTCTGGCCACTCCGGTATGCCCATCGGTATGGCCGATGTGGCGACGGTGCTGTTTGAAAAGCATCTGAAGTTCGATGCCGTCAATCCCGAATGGCCGGATCGAGACCGGTTCATCCTGTCGGCGGGGCATGGGTCCATGCTGCTGTATTCGCTGCTCTATCTGACCGGCAACCCGGATATCACGCTGGAGGAGATCAAGAACTTCCGCCAGTGGGGCGCCAAGACGGCGGGCCACCCCGAGAACTTCCTTGCCCGTGGGATCGAGACAACCACCGGCCCGCTGGGGCAGGGGATTGCCAATGCCGTGGGCTTCGCCATGGCCGAAGAGATGCTGCGCGTACGGTTCGGCAAGAAACTGGTGGATCACCACACCTATGCCATCGCCGGTGATGGCTGCCTTATGGAGGGTGTCAGCCAAGAGGCCATCGGTTTGGCCGGGCGGCACAGTCTGGGCAAGCTGATCGTGCTATGGGACAACAACAATATCACCATCGACGGCAAGGTCGATCTGGCCGACCGCACCGATCAGGTGAAACGCTTCCGCGCCAGCGGCTGGCAGGTGCTTGAGATTGATGGGCATAACCCCGAGGAGATCGACGCGGCCCTGACCAAGGCGAAAACCGGCAAGCGGCCGACGATGATCGCCTGCAAGACGCATATCGCACTTGGCCACGCGGCGCAGGATACCTCGAAGGGGCATGGCGCGCTGACCGATCACGACCAGTTGGTTGCGGCGAAAGAGGCTTATGACTGGCCCTATGGTCCGTTCGAAGTGCCTGCCGATGTAAAATCCTCGTGGGAGGCGATTGGCGCACGAGGCACCGAGGATCGCACCGCGTGGGAGGCCCGCATGGGCGAGATGTCGGAGCGACGTCAGGCGGAATTCGAGCGTATCTTCACCCGCGAGGCCCCCAAGAAACTGTCGGCGCGGATCAAGGCGCTGAAAAAGCAGATAAGTGAGGAACAGCCCAAGGTCGCCACCCGCAAATCCAGCGAAATGGTTCTGGAAGTGGTCAACCCGATTATGCCCGAGACCATCGGCGGTTCGGCGGACCTGTCGGGGTCGAACAACACCCAGTCGGGCGATATGACGGTGTTTGACACCGATAATCGCAAAGGGCGTTACATCCATTACGGTATTCGCGAGCATGGCATGGCCGCCGCGATGAACGGCATGGCCCTGCATGGGGGTATTCGCCCCTATGGCGGCACCTTCATGTGCTTTACCGATTACGCGCGCCCGGCGATGCGCTTGGCCGCGTTGATGAAACAGCCGACGGTGTTTGTCATGACCCATGACAGCATCGGCCTTGGCGAAGATGGCCCGACGCACCAGCCGGTGGAGCATCTGGCGATTTCGCGTGCGACGCCCAACACAATGGTGTTCCGCCCCTGTGACACGGTCGAAACCGCCGAGGCGTGGGAACTGGCGCTGACTTCGAAGGACACGCCTTCGGTTCTGTCGCTGACCCGGCAGGGCGTGGCGACCCTGCGCACCGAGCATCGCAACAAGAACATGGTCGCCCAAGGGGCCTATGTTCTGGCCGAGGCCGAGGGCAAGCGTCAGGTGATCCTGATGGCGACAGGCTCGGAAGTGGAAATCGCCATGCAGGCGCGTGAGGCGTTGCAGGCCGAGGGGATCGGCACGCGGGTTGTTTCGATGCCGTGCTGGGAGCTTTTCGAGCAGCAGTACGAAAAGACCCGGAGGCAGGTTTTGCCCGGTGGCCCGGTGCGTGTGGCGGTTGAGGCCGCGGTGCGCCACGGCTGGGACCGTTGGCTGTGTGGCGAACGCGGGCGCGAGCAGAAGGCCGGGTTCGTCGGCATGGATAGCTTTGGCGCCTCGGCCCCGGCGGGCACGCTTTACGAGAAATTCGGCATCACGGCGGAGGCTGTGGCCGAAAAAGCGAAAGCCCTGCTTTAAGCCTTTGAGTGCTTTGGTGACATCAGGCCGCCGCCCGCTTCGGGCGGCGGTTTTTTCTTTTGTTTCGGGGAGTTGACCATCGCAGCGCGCGAGGGTCATATGGCGCCAGATGAAAGGGAGGAAATGACATGACTATTCG
>DATFKJ010000212.1:0-4852 GCA_035268705.1 Roseovarius sp.
AAGGGCATCCCGCAGATCGCCGTGGTCATGGGCTCGTGCACCGCAGGCGGCGCCTATGTGCCCGCGATGTCGGACGTGACCATCATCGTCAAGGAACAGGGCACGATCTTCCTGGCTGGCCCGCCGCTGGTCAAGGCCGCCACGGGCGAGGTGGTGACGGCCGAGGATCTGGGCGGCGGCGACGTGCATACACGTCTGTCGGGCGTGGCCGATTACCTGGCCGAGGACGACGCGCACGCGCTGGCGCTGGCGCGGCGGGCGGTGGGCAATCTGGGTGCGGCGACCATGCCGGGGGTGCGGTTTGAAAGCCCTGAGGCCCCGGCTTATGATCCAGAGGAGCTGTTTGGCGTGGTGCCTGCGGACCTGCGCACGCCCTATGACATTCGCGAGGTGATCGCGCGCGTCGTCGATGGGTCGCGCTTTGACGAGTTCAAGGCGCGGTTCGGCGAAACGCTGGTCTGTGGGTTTGCTCATGTGGAGGGCTGCCCGGTGGGGATTATCGCCAACAACGGCGTATTGTTCAGTGAGGCCGCGCAGAAGGGCGCGCATTTCGTCGAGCTGTGCAGTCAGCGGCATATCCCCTTGGTTTTTCTGCAAAATATCACCGGCTTCATGGTTGGGCGGCGCTATGAAAACGAGGGTATCGCCCGGCATGGCGCGAAGATGGTGACGGCGGTGGCCACCACCAATGTGCCCAAGGTGACCATGGTTGTGGGCGGCAGTTTCGGCGCGGGGAACTATGGCATGGCCGGTCGCGCCTATCAGCCGCGGTTCATGTGGACATGGCCGAGCAGCCGGATTTCGGTGATGGGCGGCGAGCAGGCGGCGGGGGTTTTGGCCACCGTCAAGCGCGATGCCATCGAGCGTAAGGGCGGCGAATGGTCGGCCGAGGAAGAGGCCGAGTTCAAGCGCCCCACCGTCGAGATGTTCGAGCGGCAAAGCCATCCGTTGTATGCCTCGGCGCGGTTGTGGGACGACGGGATTGTCGACCCGCGCAAGAGCCGGGAAGTACTGAGCCTGAGCCTGCGGGCGGCGTTGAATGCCCCCATTGAAGACACGCGGTTTGGCGTGTTCCGCATGTGAGCGAGGGCGTTTTGCATATCCAAGGCTGGCCCGGCCCGGACGGCCCCGCCCACCCACCCGCCGCCCGGACCGGGCCAGCGCGGGAGGGCCGGCGATGATGTCCACGCGATTGACCGAGCGTTTTGGGCTGAAGGCCCCGATTGTCAGCGCGCCGATGGCCATGGCGGCGGGTGGGCGATTGGCAGGGGCGGTGAGTGAGGCCGGTGGTCTTGGTTTCATCGGCGGCGGTTATTGTGATGCTGAGTGGATTGCGGCGCAATTCGGCGAGGCGGGCAACCGGCCCGTGGGCTGTGGTTTCATCACGTGGGCTTTGGACAAGGCCGACACGGACCTGTTTGACAGTGTCTTGGCACGCGGGCCTGCGGCGGTGTTCCTGTCGTTTGGGGAGGCTGCGCCTTATGTGGCGCGGGCCACCGCGGCGGGTGTTCCGAGTTTCGTGCAGGTGCAGGACGTGGCCGGGGCGACGGCCGCGCGGGATGCGGGCGCGGAGGTGATCGTGGCCCAAGGCAGTGAGGCCGGGGGCCATGGGGCCACGCGGGGGACCATGAGCTTGGTGCCGGAAGTGGTGGATGCGGTGGGCCGTGACGCTTTGGTTCTGGCGGCGGGCGGGATTGCCGATGGTCGGGGTTTGGCCGCTGCCTTGATGCTGGGGGCCGATGGGGTGCTGGTTGGCACACGGTTCTGGGCCGCCGAGGAGGCGCTTGTGGCCGATGGGTTTCAGCGTGCGGCGGTCGAGGCCACGGGTGATGCCACGCAGCGCAGCAGCCTGCCGGATATTGCCCGGGGTCTGGATTGGCCCGCGCCCTTTACCATTCGTACCCTGCGCAATGCTTGGGTTCGTGAGTGGGAAAAGGTGCCGGGGGGACCGGCCAGCGACGCGGCGCGCGCGGCTTATGTGCGAGCCGTGGCCGGGGGCGATGCCGAGGCTGCGCCCGCGATTGCCGGGGAGGCGGTGGGGTTGATCCATGCGGTGCGGCCTGCGGCGGAGATCGTCGAGGCGATGGTGCAAGAGGCGCGGACGGCGCTGGACCGCTGGTGAGCGTGGCCTGTTTGATCGAGCCGGTGGTGGCTTTGGTGAGCGTTGGGGGCCTCCGGCGGGAGTATTGTGACCAAGAAGAAGCGGGGCGAAGCGGCCTTTGCGGATGGGAGAGACGAGATGTTTGACACGATCCTGATTGCCAACCGGGGCGAGATTGCCTGTCGGGTGATGGAAACCGCACGGGCCATGGGGGTGCGCGTGGTGGCGGTCTATTCCGATGCGGACCGGGGGGGCAAGCATGTACAGATGGCCGATGTGGCGGTGTATATCGGCGGTTCGGCCCCGGCGGAGAGCTATCTGCGGGGCGATGCGATTATCGCGGCGGCGCTGGAAACGGGGGCGCAGGCGATCCATCCGGGCTATGGCTTCTTGTCGGAGAACCCGGACTTCGTGGCGGCTGTCGAGGCGGCGGGATTGGTCTTCATCGGGCCTTCGGCGGAGGCCATTCGGGCCATGGGCCTCAAGGATGCGGCCAAGGCATTGATGGAGGAGGCCGGAGTGCCGGTTGTGCCGGGGTATCATGGCAAGACACAGGAGGCTGGGTATTTGGCCGAGCAGGCCGGGGCAATTGGCTATCCGGTGTTGATCAAGGCCGTGGCGGGCGGTGGCGGCAAGGGGATGCGCCTTGTGGAGCGCCCGGAAGATTTTGCCGATGCCTTGGCAAGCGCGCAGGGGGAGGCGGCGACGGCTTTTGGCAATTCGGATGTGTTGATCGAGAAGTTCGTGCAGCAGCCGCGCCATATCGAGGTGCAGGTGTTCGGCGATGGGCAGAGCGCGGTGCATCTCTTTGAGCGGGATTGTTCATTGCAGCGGCGGCATCAGAAGGTGATCGAGGAGGCCCCGGCGCCGGGGATGACCGAGGAGATGCGCGCCGCCATGGGCGAGGCCGCGGTGCGGGCGGCTCAGGCCATTGGGTACAAGGGCGCGGGCACGGTGGAGTTTATCGTGGATGGCAGCCGGGGCCTGCGCGCCGATGGCTTCTGGTTCATGGAGATGAACACCCGGCTTCAGGTGGAGCATCCGGTGACCGAGGCGATTACCGGCGTTGACTTGGTGGAGTGGCAGTTGCGGGTGGCCAGTGGCGAGGGCTTGCCCAAGGGCCAAGAGGAGTTGCAGATCATCGGCCACGCCTTCGAGGCGCGGCTTTATGCAGAGGACGTGCCGAAGGGGTTTTTGCCCGCCACGGGACGCTTGGCGCATCTGGCGTTTCCTGAGGGGGCGCGGTCGGACAGTGGAGTGCGGACGGGTGATGAAATTTCACCGTTTTATGATCCGATGATCGCCAAGCTGATCACGCATGGCCCCAGTCGTGCAGCCGCCCTGCGCAAGCTGTCGCGCGCCTTGGAGCGCTGCGAGGTGGCGGGGACAGTGACCAACTTGGCCTTTCTCGGGGCTTTGACGGGGCATACGGGCTTTTCCAAGGGGGATGTCGATACCGGCTTGATCGCCCGAGATCTGGACGATCTGGTGGTGGCGCCCAAGGCGGGGGCGCGGGAGTTGGCCTTGGCCGGCTTGGCGGCGCTGGGCCTGTTGGAGCGGCAAGCGCCTGCCACGGGGTTCACCCTTTGGACCGCGTTGCGCCGGGCGGTACAGCTGCGCCATGAGGACGAGGAGGTGACGGTTTGCGTGCATAGCCATGGCCCGGAGGCCCATGACGTCGAGATTGGCGACGACGTGGTTCAAGCGCGTCGGGTCGGCGGGCGCTGGATGCTTGGCGATAAAGTGGCCCCTGCGGTTGTGGTCACCGGTGATCTGGTGACGGTCTTTGCGCAATATGGGCTGGCCTTCGAGGTGATTGACCCGCTGGCCCGTGATGCGATGAAGGGGGGTGATGTGGACCTTATCGAGGCCCCGATGCCGGGGCTGGTCAAGGCGGTTCTGGCGCAACCGGGGCAGCGGGTGTCCGAGGGTGACAGGCTGGCCGTGTTGGAGGCGATGAAGATGGAGCATTCGCTTTTGGCGGCGCGCGATGGCACGGTCGATGCGGTTCTGGTCGAGGAGGGCGCGCAGGTGGAGGCCGGTGCGGCCCTAATCAAACTGGCAGATGAAGGGGAGCCTGCGGCATGATTACCTTACACCATGTGCCGCAAAGCCGCTCAATGCGGGTGCTATGGCTTTTGCACGAATTGGACGTTGATTTTCAGGTCGTGGAACATGCTTTTGACAAAAGCCTGCGACAGCCTGAATTTCTGACCCTGTCTCCAGCGGGCCGGGTGCCCGCGCTTGAGATCGAGGGCGAACGGATGTTCGAATCGGGCGCGATGGTGGAATACCTTTGCGAGCGGTTCCCCGAGCGCGGGGTGGGCCGCGCGCCGGGGGATATGGACCGCATGGCATGGCTTGTCTGGGTGCATTTCGCCGAGACCATAAGTCAACACATCGCAGCGCTGACACAGCAGCACATCATGCTTTACGAGGATCGAATGCGCAGCCCGATCATCATGAGGCTTGAGGCGGCGCGGCTGCGCAAATGTTACGAGGCGATCGAGGCGCGGCTGTCGACCCCGGTGGAAAACCGCGATTATCTTCTGACCAGCGGCTATTCGGCCTGTGACATCGCGGTGGGGCAGGCGGTTTACATGGCGCGCCACTTTGCACGGCTGGAGGATTTTCCCGAGGTGCAGGCGTGGTACGCGCGGATCACCGAGCGCGAGAGCTTCAAGAAAAGTCTGCCGAGGGCGGAGAGCGGCCTGATCTACGAACAGGATTTCTATGAGGTTTGGGATGGCT
>DATFKJ010000213.1:0-12709 GCA_035268705.1 Roseovarius sp.
GTCCTGCGGTTCTTTCGGGAAACCGTTCCCAACGAGTGGGAAAACTTCCGCGACCAGGTATCTGACTGCTTCAGGGTCATCACCGACGATAAATTTCGGGTGTTGGAGTGAAGGCGATATACCACATTTTTTGGAAATCTACAAAGCGAGATAAGATTTCCACACTCAGCAGCCACTGAGCTCAGACATGCTGTAAAAAAATGGGCCTTTATGGAAGCGGTCCCAAAACCATTGGTTGTTAAACGGTTCGCGATAACCCGGCATCACTGCACTCGCAACGAATGTCCGCTCCGTCCCGCATACTACCAGTTCTCGGTCCAAGCGGCGAAGGTCTGCTATCGCAGGTTCAAGCCGAGGGTTTTTGGTCCGCTCCCGCCTGACAGCAGTCATCCTCCAAAACGTACGGACCCCCCATACCTTTCGTACGCCTCACACCGCACGCCCTGTTAACCCGCCGGGTATTGGTCAAGAATACCGATGCGATACCGACGTTTTACCGACATGTTACAGCTCACGGTTTTCCTTGTTAACCAAGGGCTTGACGCTGATTCGCCCCGCCCCCTTCCACACCCCGCAAAATCGCCTACCCTGCCAGCATCCAAAGATGGACGAATCCGATGCAAAAACTTCTCGTCTTCACCGATTTGCACCTCTTGCCCAAGGGCGAAACCCTGATCGGGCTCGATCCCGGCGCGCGGCTGGCCCAAGGCCTCGCCCATGCCACCGAACGCCACCCCGATGCCGCCCGGATCATCCTCACAGGTGACCTGACCCATAACGCCGATCCGCCAGAATACGCCTACCTGCGCCGGATATTGGACAGCCAGTCCATTCCCGTCGCGCTCATGGTCGGCAACCATGACCGGCGCGCCCCCATGCTGGCCGAATTTCCTCAGACGCCCACCACCGCCCAAGGCCATGTCCAACAGGTGATCGACCTGGGCGGTGACCGCCTCATCCTGCTTGACACTTTGAACGAAGCGGCAGCCGATACCCACTCGGGCCTGCTCTGCGAGGCCCGGCTTCATTGGCTTGAGGCGCGTCTTGCCGAGGCCCCTGACAAGCGCTGCGTCCTGTTCACCCACCACCCTGTTTTTGCCACTGGTTTCAAGGGCATGGATTGGATCGGATTGAAATCCATCCCCGAACTGTCTGCCCTTTTGGCGCGCCACCAGAACGTCGCGCAGGTGATCTCTGGCCATATCCACCGCACCATTCAGGGTGCCATCAACGGCATCCCTGCGGCGGTATTCAAAAGCCCCTGCCACCAGATGCCCATGGCCCTCGGCTATCAGGACCCGCGCCTTTCCGTGGCCGAACCGGGCGCCTATGGTATCGTGCTGCTGACCGACGACGGCATCGTCATCCATACCGAGGATTTCACTCTCCCCGACCTCGATTCAACGCTCTACGATTGACGGGGACCCATCCTTTGATTGTTCAATGATCACGCCGTTGAGGCCTCGGTCCTGACACTGACCTTATTGGAGGTCGCCTGGGGCGTCGTTAACATCGTCATGGCCGATGGCGTCCACGTCCATGGTGAGCTTGGGTTCATCTATGCCACCATGGTCTTTGGGGGGTGTTTTTTGAGGCCCTGAACCTCATGCGCCAGTAACAGCACCGACGGCTAAAAACTCAATCATACTGGTCATTTGCGCGATCACGTTCTCGCGCGCCACACCCCATGCAGAACTCACTTTTTCGTGCGTGGCAATATCTGGCTTACAGCAAGTGGGACAACCGGCGGCACGCCGCCGTCATTCTTGCGCAGACTTGCCGCGCGCGACCCGCGCGCCCACTTCATACGCACACCCTGACAAGACGGGGTTAACCCTTTGGCGACGATACTCCCCGCCAAAAATCGCAGAACGACAGGACACGAATAGGAGTCTGGTAATGAAACGACTTTTTGCGCTTCCACTTCTCGCCGCAGCTAGCCTTGCCGCAGCGCCCGCGCTCGCGGGGTCCGCCGACCCTGCCCCGGCCGACCCGGTCATTCAACCCGCCGCGCCCGCACCCGTGGCCCCCGCCACGCCGAACTGGACGGGCTTCTACGGCGGTGCGCAACTCGGCTATGCCAACGTCGACACCAATGCTCCCGGCCTTGATGGTGACGGCTTCATCGGTGGTTTGACTGCTGGTTACGATTATGATCTTGGCGATTGGGTCATCGGTGCCGGCCTTGATTACGATTGGACGGACATCGGCCTTGGTGGCGGCAACACCCTTGAAAGCGTCTGGCGTGCCAAGCTGCGGGGCGGTTACAAGATCGGCAACGGCTTGCTTTATGCCACGGGCGGCTTTGCGCAGGCCGATACCGATACCCTCGGCAGCGAAGATGGGTACTTCATCGGCGGTGGCTACGAATACGCCATCATGGAGAATTTCACCCTTGGCGGCGAAGTTCTTTACCACGAGTTCGAGAACTTCGGGGCCACCACCACAGACGTCGAGGCGACCACCGTGCAACTGCGCGGCACCTTCCGCTTCTAAGACTGAACCTCCAGGCTCTCGCGCTTTGGCGCGGGGGCCGCCCTAATCGACCGACAGCCTTTTCAAGAGCGCCTTGAGATTGGTCCGATCGGCATCCGAAAGCGGTGCCTTGCGTGATTTGAAAAGCGTCGCCTGACTGCGCAAAATCATGCCATCGTCCAATATTTTCAAATGGTTAGCCCGCAGGGTATCCCCGGTTGAGGTGATATCGGCAATCGCCTCGGCGGTTTCGTTCTTGACGGTGCCCTCGGTCGCCCCTTGGCTATCGACCAACTGGTAATCAGCCACGCCATTCTCGCGCAGGAAGTCGCGTACCAAACGGTGATACTTCGTCGCCACCCGCAGGCGGAAGCCATGCGCCTGCCGGAACGCAGCGGCGGCGGCGTCAAGATCATCCAGTGTATTCACATCCACCCAGGCCCCCGGCACCGCCAGAACCAGATCGGCATGACCGAACCCAAGCTCGGCCAGTTCCCGTACTTGGCCGTCCCACTGGCCCAGCTTTTCCCGCACAAGATCTGTGCCCGTCACACCAAGGTGAATACGCCCCGCAGCCAGTTCACGGGGAATTTCCCCCGCCGACAACAGAATAAGATCAACGTTATCAATACCTTCAACGAAACCGGCATACTCGCGGTCTGACCCGGCGCGCCCAAGGGTCACCCCCCGCGCGCCGAACCAGTCAAACGTCTTTTCCATCAGCCGCCCCTTGGACGGCACACCCAGCTTGAGGCTCATGTCAGCCCCCCCAATTCAACCACCATTCCGGGGCGGATCACGCCGCCCACGGCGGGAATTTCGCGCCCCTGCCCCAATTGCCGGGTCAGCGCGTCATAGCGCCCGCCGGTCGCCACGGGCGGCAAATCGGGCCGCGCCTCGGCGTAGAATCCAAAGACGAACCCGTCGTAATATTCCATATGCGTGCGGCCATAACTGGCCTCGAAATCAAGCGCATCCACCTTGATCCCATGGGCCTGCATGGCCTCCAGCCGACGTTCCAGCAGCTCGACCGCCGCGCGGATGGCGGGCATGTCCACGGCGATGTCGCGCAGATGCTCAAGCGCATTGGGGCAGGTTTCGCGCACTGACAGGATCGCATCCAGCAGCGCCACTTCGTTTTCCGAAATCGGCGCGGCCTCGGCATCTTCGCGCAGGGCCGCGATACGGGTCGCGACCTCGGCGCGGCTGCGCAGCCCGATCAGCGGGCCTGCCTCGGCCATCGGGTCATCACTGGCCAAGAGCGCGCTTCGGCTGTCCGGCACAGGCGCACGACCCGAAAACCGGTCGATCAGGGCGCGGAACCGGCGCGGCCGCCAGATATGACGCCGCAGTGCGGCCTTGCGCCGCGCGGTGGTCTGCAATCCATCCACGGCGGCCATCAGGATACCGATATCGCCCGTCGCCGCCCGCAGACCCAAGGGGGCCAAGGTGTTGAAAATCAACCCGAAAACCCGCGCATCCGCCGCCTCGGGCGCGTTGCGTTCGAACACCTCGAAGCCAACCTGCATGTATTCGTTAGCGCGGTCGGGGTCATTCTCCTGCCGCCGAAACACTTCGCCGGAATAGGTGTAACAGGCCGGTTCGGCCCCATGCTCCATGTGCATCTGCACCACCGGCACGGTGAAGTCCGGGCGCAGCATCTGTTCACCGCGCAGCGCGTCCGAGGTGACGTAAGCCCGCGCGCGGATATCCTCGCCATAGAGGTCCAGAAGCGTTTCGGCAGGCTGCAAAATCCCGGTTTCCACGGGCTGCGCGCCCTCGGCCTCGAACGCCGCCCGAAGGCGCGCGGCTTCGGCGCGAACCTTGGCCCGATCTGTCATTGCCCCTGCCCGTCGATGATTTCACGCACCTTGGCCACAAGGTCAGAGCGCGCAACCTCGAATTGGTTCGAGCGTTCTTTCCATTCCTCAAGCGTGGCATTCTCGGCAATCTGCGCGCCAAGGATCAGGTCCTTGATCTGCACCACGCCGCGCTCGAACTCGTCACTGCCTGCGATCACCGCCACCGGGCTACCGCGCTTGTCGGCATATTTCATCTGGTTGCCGAAGTTCTTGGGATTGCCAAGGTAAACCTCGGCCCGGATCCCGGCGCGGCGCAACTCGCCCACCATGTCCTGATAGTCGGCCATGCGGTCACGATCCATCACGGTGACCACCACAGGCCCCTGCGCCTCGCCACCGATGCGGCCTTTCTCGCGCAAGGCCGCCAGCAGACGATCCACACCAATCGACACGCCGGTCGCGGGCACCGCCTGCCCCGTGAACCGCTTCACAAGGTCATCATAGCGCCCGCCGCCCGCAACGCTGCCGAACTGCCGCTTGCGGCCCTTCTCGTCGAAAATCTCGAAGGTCAGCTCCGCCTCGAAGACCGGCCCGGTGTAATAGCCAAGCCCGCGCACGACACTGGGGTCGATCACCACTCGGTCAGCTTCATAGCCTTGGGCGGCCATCAATTCAGCAATAGTTTCAAGCTCTTGCACGCCCTCTTGACCCGTGGACGATTCACCGACTGCCGCGCGCAGGTTGGCCAATGTCTCGGCCGTCACCTCGCTTTTCGAGGTCAGGAACGCAAGAACCGGCCCGGCCTGCGCGTCGCTCAGGCCCACACCGTCGATAAAGGCCCCCGAGGCATCCTTGCGCCCAGTGGTCAGAAGTTGCCGGACACCCTCTTCGCCCACCTTGTCGAACTTGTCGATGGTGCGCAGCACGGCATCGCGTGCTTCGCCTTCCTCAAGGCCCATGACCTCCAGAACCCCGTTCAACACCTTCCGGTTATTCACCCGCACGATGTAATCGCCGCGCGGGATGCCCACCTCCTCCAAGGTATCGGCCAGCATCGCGCAAATCTCGGCATCAGCGGCCACAGACGGCGCGCCCACAGTATCGGCATCGCATTGATAAAACTGCCGATAGCGACCCGGTCCCGGCTTTTCATTGCGCCACACAGGCCCCATGGCATAGCGCCGGTAGGGTGTGGGCAGATCGTTGCGGTGCTGGGCATAGACCCGCGCCAAAGGCGCGGTCAGATCATAACGCAGCGCCAACCAATCGCCCGGCTTGTCGCCCTCGGTATCCTCTTGCCATGCAAAGACACCCGCGTTGGGCCGGTCCACATCGGGCAGGAACTTTCCAAGCGCCTCGACGGTCTCGACCGCGCTGCTTTCCAAAGCGTCAAAGCCATAGCGATGATAAACCTCGGCAATCCGGCGCAGCATCTCGGCGCGCTCGGTCACCTCGGCACCGAAATAATCGCGGAACCCCTTGGGCGTTTCGGCCTTTGGGCGGGGCTGTTTCTTGGGCTTGGCCATGTTGCTTTTCCCGTGCATTGGCGTTCGTCGCGGGGTCTAGCGGATGGGATCACCGGGGGCAACCTATGGCATGTCTTTGCCGATTATCCCCACGTCACCTTGCAAGTCCGTTGACCATGCCAGCCCAACTTCTTATCGCTTGAAATATGCGCACCCTGGAAGAAACCCTTGCCCACCTCAGTCGCACGGTCGACGAGCTGTCCGAGATCATTGCCCGCCAAGAGGGCGAGATCGCCATGCTCAACCGCCGGGTGCAATTGCTGATGGAACGCGAGGCCGAGCGCGAAAGTGATTTGGGCGGTCAGTTACTAATGGGCAACGACCCTCCGCCGCACTGGTAAGTCTCAACCGCCTTTTTTATCCTTTGCCACCATTTCGCCCGCGTGCAGTAGCAAATTCTTCCACTCGGAATTGTCGCCGAACCGCTCGTAGATACTCAGGAACACCGTGTCATCGGAAAGCCGGCCAACACGTGCGCCACAGGGTGTCTTGCGCGGCACCCGGCAAACCCGCGACTTGATGCTTTCATAGGCATCATCCGTGGCGCTGTAGGGTTGCACCTTGGCAGGCAGGCCATAGCGCAGGCGTTCATGCATCTCGACCGAGCCGAACATCGCCAGCGACGCGGTGAATTGCCGGGCACAGCCATCATCGAAACCCGTCACATAGAAGGTATGCGGGCCTGTGTTGCCCGGATCACTGTCATAGACTTTATGAATCGGGCGACGTTCCGGATACTGTGCCACCACCTTGCCCATTTGGCCTTTGCGAACCCCGCAAATGCGTTTCACCTCGCCATAGGGCAGGACCGCCCCAAAGGCGACTTCGCTCACCGCCCCCGGTTCTTCGGGTGCGTCATCCGCGTTGGACCCACCAAGCAGGCGGGCCAAGAACCCTGTTCTCTTGCCCGTCTCGATCGGCGGTGTTTCGGAGAGCGCGTTGGACTCGTCTCGCTTGGCCTCAGAAGCGTTCTCCGCTTCTACAGGAACCGAGGTCGTCAAGACTTCTGCCTGCGGTCCACCTTTGCCTCCGGCAGCCGCTCCTTCCTGCGAGGGCGCGCCATCACGCCCCCCCAAAAGCCGGGCAAACAGACCGACACGTTTGCTCTCAGGCGGCTCAACGGCTGGAACGGCATCCAGCGTCGGCGCATCATCGGCCACATCCTGATCGGCCAGCCGCGCCACATCCTGCATCGGATCGCCGCAGCCGGCCAAGACAAGGACCAATGGCACAGACAAAAAACAACGTAAGCTCAACGGCCTTAACCCCACTGATTTTTTTCGTGTCATACCGCAGGCCGCCATGGTCAGTCCACCAAAACGGCGCGACACAGACGAAAACGCCAAACTTCGCCAGTTTGTAACTTTTTTAGTCCCAAGCGCAATTTTGGGCTTGCAGCGTCGCGCCAGAATTTATACATCCCGCCCTACCCAAGGACGCGGGTGTAGCTCAGGGGTAGAGCGTTACCTTGCCAAGGTAAATGTCGTGAGTTCGAATCTCATCACCCGCTCCAATTTCTCTTCCCCATCTGAAAAACATGGTCGGCCATGCAGGTGTGATGCGCCTTTGGCACGCGGCAATTCCCTTGTTGCGCCAACCCCTTGGCCTGCCCGGCCCGCGCGCCTATAAGGGCGCGGCAATCACCGAAGGGGTCCGCCATGCGCAACGCCACGATCACCCGCAAAACCGCCGAGACCGAGATTACCGTCGAAATCAATCTCGATGGCACCGGCACCTATGACAATGAAACCGGCGTCGGGTTTTTCGATCACATGCTGGATCAACTGGCGCGGCATTCGCTGATCGACATGAAAGTGCGCTGCAAGGGCGATCTGCACATCGACGATCACCACACAGTCGAGGATGTGGGAATTGCACTGGGTCAGGCCCTGACGCAGGCCCTTGGCAACAAGACCGGCATCCGCCGCTACGGGGCCTGCCTTCTGCCGATGGACGATGCGCTTGTGCGTGCGGCGCTTGATCTGTCCGGTCGCCCCTTCCTTGTCTGGAACATGGAACTTCCGACCCCCAAGATCGGTACATTCGACACCGAATTGGTACGCGAGTTCTTTCAGGCACTGACCACCCACGGCGGCATTACCCTGCACGTCGACGCCCTGCACGGGTTCAACAGCCACCACATCGCCGAGGCCGGTTTCAAAGCCGTGGCCCGCGCCCTGCGCGAAGCAGTGGAAACCGACCCGCGCAAATCCGATGCGGTGCCGTCGACCAAGGGGGCGCTGTAAACCGACATGAGCACGGTCATCGTCGACTACGAATCCGGCAATCTGCATTCGGCGGAAAAGGCCTTTCAACGCATGGCCGCCGAAGTGGGCGCCGGCCCGGTCACCGTCACCTCGGACCCTGATGTGGTGCGCCGCGCCTCTCGCGTGGTCCTGCCGGGCGATGGGGCCTTCCCCGCCTGCCAGAAAGAGCTTTACGATCACCGCGGCCTCTTCGAGGCGATCGAGGACGTGGTCATCACGCAGGGCCAACCCTTCTTCGGCATCTGCATCGGCATGCAAATGCTGGCCACGCGCGGGATGGAATATTCCGAGACACCGGGCTTTGACTGGATCGGCGGCACGGTCGAGCGGATCACTCCCAAAGATGACACCCTCAAGGTGCCGCACATGGGCTGGAACGATCTGGTGATCGACCATGTACACCCGGTGTTCGACGGCATCTCAACCGGCGATCACGCCTACTTCGTGCATTCTTATCACTTCAGTGTGGATGATCCGACGCATCTTTTGACCCATGTCGATTACGCCGGGCCGATCACCGCCGTGGTCGGGCGCGACAATATCGTCGGCACCCAGTTCCACCCGGAGAAAAGCCAATCCACCGGCCTGCGGATGATCGCGAATTTCCTGAACTGGAGACCGTGACCCGATTGTGCGCCTTCGGCGCGCTTTATATCTCGGGTCTCGCCTTTGGCGATCCCCTCGGGATGCCTCCGGCGGGGATACTTGGGAACAGAAGAAGGGATAAACTGCGCTTCTTCTGTTCGTAAATATCCTGGGGGAGTCGCCCGTAGGGCGGCGGGGGCAAGGCCCCCGAGTTTCCCCTCGTGTTACTGCACACGGCTCCAAGTTTGCTTGGCGCAGATCAACCCACCGGCCACGCAGCCACGCAGTTTCAGGCTAGGGCCATTCACATCCATCTTGCCGATGTAGATCTTGTTGTTCGACGGGCGCCAAACCCGCCCCTCGTAGCGGCCATTGCCTTTCGGCTCCATGTTCCGCACCAGCATCTTGCCGATGTTTTCGGATTGGTATTCGGAACCATTCTTGAAGGTCCGCGCAATCGTGCCGCAAACATTGCTGCCGCATTTCTGCATGTTCACATGGGCATAGGCCCCGTCGTCCACTTCCGTTTTCCATGTGCCGAGCGCGGGTTCGGCCAATCCCATTCCGGCGCTCATCACCACGGCCACAGCCGTCAAAGCAAAGCGTTTCATCTCAACTCCTCCCTTGAGTTCCTGCGTGAACGCTGCCCTGTCCCAGCCCTCGAAATCAAGTGTAACGTCGGGTCGCGTTGCATTCGGCGGGCGCTCATGCCAAAGGGCATCCAGCCAGCCGAGTCAAGGAAACCACCCATGATCCTCTACCCCGCCATCGACCTCAAAGACGGTCAGGCCGTACGCCTGTTCAAAGGCGAAATGGAAAAAGCCACAGTGTTCAACGATGACCCTGCCGCGCAGGCAATGGAGTTCGTCGAGGCGGGCTGTGAATGGTTACACCTTGTCGATCTCAACGGAGCCTTCGCCGGTGAGCCTGTCAATGCCGCGCCGGTCGAGGCGATCCTTGAGCGCACCAAAGTCCCCGCGCAACTGGGCGGCGGCATCCGCGACATGGCCACGATCGAACGCTGGCTTTCCAAAGGGTTGGCCCGGGTGATCCTTGGCACCGTGGCGGTGGAAAACCCTGGCCTTGTGCGCGAGGCCGCCCGCGCCTTCCCCGGTCAGGTCGCCGTGGGAATCGACGCCCGTCAAGGTCGCGTCGCCACAAAGGGCTGGGCCGAGGAAACCGATGTTCTGGCCACCGATCTGGCCCGCTCCTTCGAGGACGCGGGCGTAGCCGCCATCATCTACACCGACATCAACCGCGACGGCGCCATGCAAGGCCCGAATATCGAGGAAACCGCTGCCCTTGCGAATGCGGTCTCGATCCCGGTCATTGCCTCGGGCGGGGTCAGTTCCATCGACGATCTCAGGGCCCTGAAGGCATGTGGCGCGCCTCTCAATGGCGCGATCTCGGGTCGCGCGCTTTATGATGGGGCGATAGACCTGAAAAAGGCGCTGGCCGTGATGAAGGCCTGACGACGCGTGCCGAGCGGCGGGGCCTAACCTCCCGCCGCCTTTTCGGTCAGCTTGTTCAGGGCCATCCGCATCTTGGCGATATAGCCCGCGTCGTCGCTGATCCCGGGCAGGTCATCCAGTGTTTCCTTGGGGTCTTCATAGGCCAGCCACACCCGGCCATCGGCCCCTTCATAAACCAGCACTTTCAGCGGCAAAAACAGCCCCGCGAGCGCGTCATCCTGCATGGCAGGCGTTCCCAGCTTGGGATTGCCAAAGATCAATAGCTGCGACGGGGCCAAATCCATCCCCGCCGCCTTGGCCCCGCCCGCATGATCGACCCGGGCAAAGACCGTGGCCCCGGCCCCTTCGACCGCCACTTGCAGCGCATCCATCGTCGTGGTGACATCACCCGAGGACGAGACCCGCATGATATCATCTTCCGAGGCCTGTACGCCCTGCGCCAACACGCCCAAGACCAATCCCGCCATTAGCTGTTTCATATCGATGATCCTCTGTGTCAAAAAACAATGGCGTCATCCTCGGACACACCGCAGGCTTTGGCCATAAACAACTCCGTGAGCCGCAAAGGTCCGCCGACCCATGTTCAAGACCACCACCGCCGATGTCAGCGCCCCGTCATTTTGGGCCGTTCTGGCCATGGTCGTTCCGGCGATGTTCTGCATCGTGGCAGGCGATACGGCGGGCAAGGCCCTGACCCAAGCGGGCGCGCATCCGTTCTTTGTGGCCTGGGCGCGGTTCGCCATGGCCGCCATTGTCCTGTTACCGCTGAGCGGGCTAAGCCGTGCGGAACTGCCCCAGCTCGCCGATTGGCGCATCCTTTTGCGCGGCGCGCTTGTCGTGGGTGGTATCGCCTCGATTCTCACCGCACTCAGCAGCGAACCCATCGCCGATGTCTTCGGGGCTTTTTTCATCGGGCCGATCATTTCCTACACGCTTGCCGCACTGCTACTGAAAGAGCGCGTCACGCCGGCGCGTAGCCTGCTTTTGGCGCTTGGCTTTATCGGTGTTCTGCTGGTCGTGAAGCCGGGGTTCGGCGCTGGCATGGGCATGGGGTTTGCCTTGCTTGCCGGGGTCTTCTACGGCAGTTTCCTGACCGCCACCCGCTGGCTTGCCGCAGGATTTCGCCCGCGCTTTTTGCTGATCTCCCAACTGCTTGTCGGGTCCGTGCTGCTGGCCTCGCTGGCCTTCGCCATGGGGGTCCCCGCCATGACCCCTTGGATCTGGACGCTTCTGGCCCTCAGCGCCGCCGGATCGGCCATGGGGAACTTCCTTCTCGCCATGGCCAATCGTACCGCCCCGGCCTCGGTCATCGCCCCGCTGGTTTATACCCAACTCATCGCCGCGACGATCCTCGGATATGTGGCCTTTGGCGACTGGCCCGATCCCCTGTCGCTCATCGGTTTGGCCATCATACTGACCTCCGGCCTGCTCTCTTTGCGTCTTGCCCATCGTTAGCCACACGATTTCCATGGCAAAAGTCCTTCACAACCGTGCGCGTACACGCTACCTGACCCTCATGTTGAAGACCCGCATCATCCCCTGCCTCGACGTGGCCGATGGCCGCGTGGTCAAAGGCGTGAATTTCGTCAACCTGCGCGACGCGGGCGACCCCGTCGATGCCGCCAAGGCCTATGACGCCGCCGGCGCCGACGAGCTTTGTTTTCTGGATATCCACGCCACCCATGAAAACCGTGGCGTGATGCTGGATGTCGTCACCCGCACCGCCGAGCAATGCTATATCCCGCTCACCGTCGGGGGCGGCGTGCGCACCGCCGAGGACGTGCGCAAACTGCTTCTGGCGGGGGCCGACAAGGTGTCGTTCAACTCCGCTGCCGTGGCCGACCCCGATGTTGTGCGTCAGGCTGCCGATCAATTCGGCAGCCAATGCATCGTCGTGGCCATCGACGCCAAAACCGTCAGCCCCGGCAAATGGGAAATCTTCACGCATGGGGGCCGGAAACCCACCGGCATCGACGCCGTAGAATTCGCCCAACTGGTCGAAGCCAAAGGCGCCGGGGAGATCCTGCTCACCTCGATGGACCGCGACGGCACGCGCGCAGGCTTCAACCTGCCGCTGACCCGCGCCATTTCGGATGCAGTCAGCATCCCGGTCATCGCCTCGGGCGGTGTCGGCACGCTCGATCACCTCGTCGATGGCGTGACCAAGGGCGGCGCCTCCGCCGTGCTGGCCGCCTCGATCTTTCATTTTGGGGAATTCACCATTCAACAGGCCAAGGATCACATGGCCACCAATGGCATTGCCATAAGGTCGGGCGCATGACCCTGAATGAACTGGAACAGATCATTGCCACCCGTGCCAAATCCACGCCCGAAGACAGCTGGACCGCCAAACTTCTGGCCAAAGGCCCCGAAAAAGTGGCCGAAAAATTTGGTGAAGAGGCTATCGAGGCAGTGATCGAAGCGGTCAAAGGCGATGCCCAAGGCCTCACCTCCGAGGCCGCCGATGTGCTGTTTCACCTCCTTGTCATGCTGCACAGCCGCGGCATCAGCCTTGAGGACGTGATGGGCGAACTTGCCCACCGCCAATCCCAATCCGGCCTTCAGGAAAAAGCATCGCGCCC
>DATFKJ010000214.1:0-4112 GCA_035268705.1 Roseovarius sp.
AGCATGGAACGCAAGCGGCGCCGGTGCAAGCGTCCGCGCGGGTGGCAGATTCCGGCCCCGAATCCCTTGACGCCCCGCCCCTTTGGCCGTAAAGACGCGCAACGGATTTCCGGGCGCTGCCGCTGGCGGTGCCCGTTTGTGTTGACCGGGGCCGTGCGGTGCCCCGCCCCAAGACGAAGGAATAGCTCCATGTCGCGCGTGTGCGAACTGACCGGAAAAGGCCCGATGGTTGGCAACAACTCCAGCCACGCCAACAATAAAACCAAGCGCCGCTACCTGCCCAACCTGCAGGACGTGTCGTTGCAGTCCGAAACCTTGGGCCGCGCGATCAAGCTGCGAATCAGTGCCTCTGCCCTGCGCAGCGTCGACCACCGTGGTGGTCTGGACGGCTATCTTGCCAAGGCAAAAGACACTGAGCTGTCTGACAGCGCTCTGAAAGTGAAGAAAGAAATCGCCAAGGCACAGGCCGCCAGCGCCTGATCAACGCGATCTTCATGAACTTTTTGCAGCCCCGTCCAACCGGCCGGGGCTGTTGCGTTTTGTCGCTTTTCTTCCCCGTGCAGGAAAGCCTATATCTTTGAATATGAAATGCACGCTGCGGACATATTTGGCGCTCTGCCTTGCGATCCTGCTGACCCTCACAAGTCAGACTATGGCCACGGCCCGTGGCGCGCCTACGCCAGTTGGACAAGCCATACTTTGTACAGGCTTGGGCCCGGTCACCATTCTGGTCGATGCCGATGGACAGCCCACAGGTCAGACCCACATCTGCCCGGATTGTGCGTTTAGCATTCTCGACAGCGCCATCCCGCCGTCAATTCTTCCGATCAGGCTTTCCCACTCGGCCGTCAATCATGTTATTGACATGGAAAGAGAAATCCTGCCGTCCGCGCCGGCTGCCTTTGCTGCGCGCGCACCTCCTGAAGTGGTCTGACCTCTAGACATTCAGACACACCCCAATCTTCAGGAGAGACCCATGTCCTTCAAATCCATCGCTCTCGCGACATTTACCACACTTGCAACCGCACTCCCCGCCGTGGCTGCTGATATCATGGTTGACGACGCCTATGCCCGTTCCGCAGCCATGTCCGCCAAGTCCGGCGCTGCCTTCATGGTCATCCATAACCACGGCGACGGCGACGACCGTTTGATCGGTGCCGCCTCGCCTGCCGCTAAAGTCGTGCAACTGCACACCCACAAGGAAGACGAAAACGGTGTCATGAAGATGATGCACGTCGAGGACGGGTTCGCAGTGCCCGCTGATGGGATGGTGACACTACAGCGCGGCGGTCATCACGTCATGTTCATGGGCATCAATGCACCCTTCGAGCAAGGCAAGATGATCCCGCTGACGCTGACCTTCGAACAGGCGGGCGAAGTCGAGATCGAAGTGCCCGTTGACCTGGAACGGCAGCCGATGTCCGGTGATTCCCACGATCACGGTAGTATGTCGGATTAATATGAATGACATGCCGGGCGCCCGTGCCCGGCATGTCAACCTTGCGCTAGCGGGAAAGTTCTTGCTCTACCCATAACGGAACAAGTTCGGACGCAGGGCCGTGTCGGGCCTCGGTAAAATCGCGCGAATTGACCGACGGTTCCAGATTCAGTTCAATGGTATGCGCCCCGGCACGCCCGGCGTGCTGCCCAAAAGCCGCCGCCGGATAGACCTGCCCGGACGTGCCGATCGCGGCAAAGACATCCGCCTCTTCAAGGTGTTGCCAGATATCGTCCATGAAATAAGGCATTTCACCAAACCAAACGATGTCAGGCCGCGTCGTTGAAGACCGGCACGACGGACATTGATCATCCGGGGCCATCGCCAAAGGGGCAGGCCAACGATGATCACAGGTTGCGCAAAGCGCTCCCTCCAAGGCACCATGCATATTCAGAACCCCCGATGCACCTGCCGCTTCATGCAACCCGTCTACGTTTTGCGTGACGATCACCACCTCGCCTTTTGCTTCACGTTGCAATCGGGCAAGGGCCTCATGTGCGGGGTTCGGTTGGGCCTCCACGGCCTGCGCCCGCCGTGCGTTATAGAAATCATGGACGAGCTGTGGATTGCGCGTGAAGCCTTCGGGTGTGGCTACATCATCGATCCGGTGCTGGGCCCACAGGCCCCCTTCATCGCGAAAGGTACCCAAACCACTCTCAGCGGAAATTCCGGCTCCTGTCAGAATGACTATCTTTTCCATGACCCCTCCTTGGCCTATGTATTTTTGCCCAAAGGAGACCGCGATGACCACCCGAATCCTGTTCGTTTGCCTTGGCAATATCTGCCGATCCCCCGCCGCCGAGGGTGTATTCCGCGGCCTTGCCCCCGAGATTCAGACGGACAGTGCAGGCACAGGGAATTGGCATGTCGGAGAAGCACCCTATGCGCCAATGCAACGCGCGGCCAAAGTGCGTGGCTTGGACATATCCGACCTCCGCGCCCGTCAGTTCCATGTATGCGATTTCGCGGAGTTTGACCTGATCGTCGCGATGGACGACACCAATATCTCAGACATTGAGCGTTTGCGTCCTGCGGGTAGTGACACAGCGGTCAAGCGCCTCACCGATTTTGCACCGAAAGCCCGCATGGATCATGTCCCCGACCCGTATTACACGCGCGACTTTGACGGCGTTTTGGACCTTATAGAAGAGGCCGCACGCGGCCTGCATGCCGCGCTCTGACCTCCTATTGAGTCGTTCAAACTGCGTTCGGCTTTTCCGAACATGACTTTCGGTGGCTGAAAAAACAAAGGCCGCAAACACGGCTGGCCCTTGCTCCACGCCCCCCAACGCCCCCATTCAATTGAGCAAAGGAGAGGTCAGCCATGCCTATTACGCCACTAAAATCCGCGCCTGGGGAAGCCCCGCAGACCGCTGCCGATGTTGTCGATACGGTTCAAATCATGCTGGCCCGATTGCGACAGGGCGGCGGGCAAGTCGCGCTTGAATACGCCCGTACGCTGGACAACTGGCAAGGCGAGATCACCGTTTCCAGCGATACAATCGCAGACGCCGCCGACAAGGTCCCGCAGGACTTGAAGGACGATATCCAATGGGCGCATGACAACATAAGCCGCTTTGCCGCCGCGCAACGGGCAAGCGCGCAGGACATTGAAGTCGAACTGCGTCCCGGCCTGACCGCCGGTCAAAAGCAGATCCCGCTATCTGCCGCGGGCTGCTATGTTCCCGGTGGGCGCTATACACATATCGCCTCGGCGTTGATGTCGATTGCCACCGCGCGCGAAGCGGGTGTGGCCGATATTACCGCCTGCTCACCGCCCAATGGTGATCGAGGCATCCCAGCCGCGATGCTTTACGCAATGCACCTTGCGGGGGCGACCCGGATTTTGTGCATCGGCGGCGTACAGGGCGTGGCGGCCATGGCCTTTGGCCTATTCGGGGCGCCCCCTGCCGATATCTTGGTCGGGCCGGGGAATGCCTATGTGGCCGAAGCGAAACGCCAGTTGTTTGGTCCCGTTGGGATCGACATGTTCGCCGGGCCGACAGATAGCCTCATCCTTGCCGACGACAGTGCCGACCCTTTGACCGTCGCCATGGACTTGGTCAGTCAAGCCGAACATGGTGCCAATAGTCCGGTTTGGCTTGCGACGACGCACAGGCCATTGGCGCAGAAAGTCATGGCGGAGGTTCCAAGATTGATCGCCGAGCTACCCACGCCAAACCGCACCGCAGCCGAAGTGGCTTGGCGCGAGATGGCCGAGATCGTCTTGTGCGACAATCGCGAAGAGATGGCGCAATATGCCGATTTGAAAGCCCCTGAACATCTGCACGTCCAAGCCCACGATTTGGATTTCTGGCGCGAGAGGTTGCGCGCTTATGGATCGCTTTTCCTAGGCGAGAACACCACGGTCTGTTTTGGTGACAAGGCTGCGGGGCCGAACCATGTCCTGCCCACTTCGGGGGCGGCGCGGTACACTGGCGGTTTATCGGTGCATAAATTCCTGAAAACAGTGACTTGGCAACACGTGGATGAACGCGCGCTGCCCGATCTCGCGCGTGTGAGTGCCCGGATCAGCCGCGAAGAACGAATGGAAGGCCATGCCCGAAGCGCCGATATTCGGCTTGATCGACTGGCCGATACCGGCAAACTGAGT
>DATFKJ010000215.1:0-3155 GCA_035268705.1 Roseovarius sp.
ATCACCGCGCTTTCGCTGGCCATGTTCCTGCCGCTGAAATTCATCCACCCGGTCCGCACCAAACGCTGGCGCGCCCTGTCCTTGCCCACGACCTTCGCTTGGACCTTCTTTGCCGGTTGGGCCGCATGGGTCGATTTCCACCCCGAAAGCTGGGCGCACTGGGGGCTTGTGGTGACAAGCCTTTACCTGCTCTTCGCCGGCGTCGCGCAACAACTCATCCCAGAACGCACCCTGTAACCGGGGCCGAGAATACCTGCCGCGGATGCCCCCAGCGCCTCTGCGCTCAGGGGGAAAGCGCCAATAACTCCATGGTCTCGATCAGATCCAGATAGTTGCCCCGGCTTATGAATTGGCGAACTTTCGGGCGGGCACGCGGATGCATGAGCGGCACAAGCTCGCGCCGATGCTCCTCGTTTCCCTCGTGATAGGATTTGTTCAGGGCCACGTCACCGCTTTCGGAAAGCCGCATGCCCTCGATCCCGCGCATACGCGTGTTCGTGGTGCCAAGGCGGATACGGCACCTTTCGCTGGGTGATCGGGCGTCATCATGGGCTTCGGGAATGTGCCTCAAACCGAATGCATGGCCCAGTTCATGCGTCACGACACCCAATTCGTCGATCGCTGGCCTGCCCGACCCCGGTTCCGTCAACGACACCGCGATCGTGCGGTACAGGTAGTCCGGCGCACTCCCATCGTCCGGAACCTCGGGTCGCTCGGCCTTGCCAAGAAGCCCGATCCAACTGAGCGGCATGAAGACAACCGTGGCGTCGTAGTCGCGGCTCATGCCCACGCCTGCCATCGCGTCATGCGCAGCCTTGAGCAATATCCCGCGCGCTTCGCTGCGGGTCTCCCCAAGGATGATATTGGCAAAGCGCAGATGCTTCTCCGTCCAGGATTCCTTGGGGCACAACACGTTATCATCCCCTGCAAACATATCCGGAATATCCTCCGCCTCGAAGGTCGGAAAGGCGCTGGCCACCCGGTCATAGAGGTCAGATGGAAACTCGATGGTGCCAAGCGACTCGTATGTCACGTTCTGAACCGGGAATTGCTGACGCGTGAAGCGCTCGGCGGCTTGCGCGGCCCGGACACCCTCGGCCAGCATGTCCGGCGGAACACCATCACGCCACGGGCCGATCTTCGCAAAGATATAACCGATTTTCAGGTC
The DNA here is from genome assembly GCA_035268705.1 of Roseovarius sp. GTDB lineage: Bacteria > Pseudomonadota > Alphaproteobacteria > Rhodobacterales > Rhodobacteraceae > Roseovarius. The sequence continues at coordinate 1,169 of DATFKJ010000215.1, forward strand.
CTTTTCGACCGGGCTCCAGTCCACGGGTTCCTCCGCCGAAAAGACACGCGGCGCGCCGCAATCCCGTTTCGGCTCCACCTCGATGCGCACCGCGTCAAGCTCTTCGTGGCGGGGCGTCCAGCCGTGCAGGTTGGCGGTATGGTCCGCATTGCGGATCGTGGGGGCGGTGATCATATCAGGCCTTTGAAACTCGAAACCTTCGACCGGCCGCGTCAGCATCGGCCCATCGGGAAAGGCCGCATCCTTGGCCCGCACGTCCGCTTCAATATGCGTCACCTGCCAAGCAGGGTCGATCTCCTCGTCTCCGGCCCAGTTGACATAGGCCCGGATGATCGCAGGCTTGTCGCGAACAAGCGGCGCGTCGATAGCCACCTGAAAGCTGTTGCTTTCAATGCCCTGTTCAGGGGCCAGAAAGGCGGGCAGACCCGCCACCGCGTTGTCTTCATCCAGATCGACCATCGTCGCGAAGCCGAACGACCTGTCCACGGCCAGCGTCGCCCCTTCGCTGCCCCGAAGCCCACCACCGCCGCCCTTGACGGTCACGCGATAATGCACCCCGTCACGCAACGGCTCATCCAGCACAAGGGCCACAGTTTCCGGATTCACAAGGCGCAGGTCGACCGGCACCTCGATCATCCCGCCCCCGGCACGCTTGGTTTCAAGTCGCACCGCGCCCCCTTGCAAGGACAATGGGTCAAGCGGCCGGTTGAACCCAAGCCGGACCCCCGGCGCATCCCACGAGATGTTGCGCGCTTGCCGCGATGGGCTGTGCGACACCAGACGCAAAACCTTGTCTTGCACCGCCACCGCGTCGGACGGGGCCTGAGCGATCTCGAAAGGTGGATGCGTAAAGCCGGAATTGCGCATGTTCGGCACCGAGAACCGGCCCGTGATGCGCAGGGTCTCTTCCCGGCTGTCCTCGTCAACATCCACCCGGCCCGGCCCTCGGTCGCTCCATGTGCGGCGCTGGTGGGTAACGGTCGTGCGCCCGGACATATCAAAGCGTCCGATGACCGCCGTTTCGGTGATCCGCTCGATCGTGACGCGTCCCTTGAACGTGCCACCACTGGCTTCGGTCCGGGTTCCGGCCTGGCCGACGCCATCCATATCGCAATTCATCTCGCGCACCTCGCGCCCGATGGTGGCATCCAGCTGAACCGCCGATTGCGATATCGTCTCAAGAAAGGCCGCGCGGAGCTTGTGGCACATGCGTTTTTCGAACGCCTGCTCGCGGCGCAGGTTCTCGGTATTCGGCTGACCATAGGGGCGTGGACGCATTGTCCCTGTCCATGCCGCGTAAAGCGTGCTTGGATCGTCACGGCCGGAACTGCTCACCGCGCGGGCATCATAGGTGCCCCCTGCCCTAAGGTCTCCCGGCCCCGCATCGTTCAGCGCGATCACAAGATGCGCGCCGCTGTTGCGGGACCATCCGCCGACACCACCATGTTTCAGGCTCAGTGGCTGGCCCAATCCACCGCTTTGAAAGGCGATGATATTGGGGCTGAAGACCTCGAAAACCGTTCTGCGCGTGCCGCCGCTTGCAATGGGAATGTCGGTCTTGCCCCCCATCATGTCTTCAAGCATCTCGACCGCTGCGGGATCGACACCCGTGACACCCTCGCTGCCCCCGCTGCGAAGAACCGCCAGATGACGCGCACAGGCGGCACCACCCGCGCTGATCCCCCCCGACAGCGTCATGCTGGCTTGTCCGGGCAAAAGGTCGGCGTTGGCCCCGCCCGCGAAAGCGCCCGGCTTTAAGTTGCCGAAAACGTCAAGTGTCTGCGGAGGGTTGATCGCCTCAAGCATGCCACCGACCGAGCAAACAGGCTCTGCCGGCATGTCCTCGACATCACAGCTTTCCTGCGCAAGGCCCGGGCCGACCGCAAGGCACATCAAAGCCCATCCACCGAAGATGCGCCGGATCACCCCGCGCATCATTGGTTGCCCATGTTCATCATGTCCCCGAAATCGACAGGGGCGGCCGGCA
>DATFKJ010000216.1:0-6709 GCA_035268705.1 Roseovarius sp.
GATACCGTCAATTCCGGCGACCTTCTGGCCGAGATCGAAACAGACAAGGCCACGATGGAGTTCGAAGCCGTAGACGAAGGGACCATCGGCAAGATACTGGTCGAAGAAGGCAGCGAAGGGGTGAAAGTGAACACGCCCATTGCCGTTTTGCTGGAAGAAGGCGAAAGCGCCGGTGACATCGACGCATCCGGCGCTGAGGCCAGGCCTGCGCCGAAAGCGGACGACGGTGACGCATCCTCGGACAACACCGGCGGCGAAGGCTCGGGCAATGGCGCCCCCGCCCCCGCGACGGCCTCTGACACCAAGGCGCCTGCCGCGCCCAAGGGGGCAGATGGCGACCGAATTTTTGCATCCCCTCTTGCGCGCCGGATCGCGGCCGACAAAGGGTTGGACCTCAGCCAGATCAAAGGGTCCGGTCCGCGCGGCCGGATCGTGAAGGCCGATGTCGAAGAGGCCAAACCCGCTGCGACCCCGGAGAAATCTGAGGCAGCGCCTGCGGCGATATCACAAGCGGCGGCCCCGGCCCCCTCCGGCCCCTCCGCCGATGCGGTCACGGCCATGTATCAGAACCGCGACTACGAAGAAGTCAAACTCGACGGGATGCGTAAAACCATTGCGGCCCGCCTCACCGAGGCCAAGCAGACAATCCCGCATTTCTACCTGCGTCGGGATATAAAACTCGATGCGCTTCTGGCCTTCCGCAGCCAGTTGAACAAACAGCTTGAAGGCCGTGGCGTGAAGCTCAGCGTCAATGACTTCATCATCAAGGCAAGCGCGCTGGCCCTTCAGGCCGTGCCGGATGCCAATGCCGTCTGGGCCGGTGACAAGGTCTTGAAACTGAAGCCCTCGGATGTGGCCGTCGCCGTCGCCATCGAAGGCGGGCTTTTCACACCCGTCCTGAAAGATGCCGACATGAAATCGCTCTCGGCGCTCTCTGCCGAGATGAAAGACCTCGCCACGCGCGCCCGAGACCGCAAACTCTCGCCCGAGGAATACCAAGGCGGCAGTTTTGCAATCTCCAACCTCGGCATGTTCGGGATCGATAATTTCGACGCAGTCATCAATCCGCCCCATGGCGGCATTCTGGCCGTCGGGTCAGGCGTCAAAAAACCCGTTGTCGGCAAGGATGGCGAACTGACAGTGGCAACCGTCATGTCCGTCACCCTCAGCGTCGATCACCGGGTCATCGACGGGGCGCTCGGTGCCCAATTGCTCGAACAGATCGTGCAAAACCTCGAAAATCCGATGGTCATGCTGGCCTGAGAAAACCACAGGTTACAAACCAAAGCCCCGCCAGTCATCAAAACCGGCGGGGCTTTTTCTTGGGTCAAATACCCCGGGGTGTTTGAGGGGCAGCGCCCCTCATCAATACATAGTGGGTGGCGCAGCCACGCTATTCACTCCGATCCCTTGATCCCCAAAAGCTGGTCCATGCTCACAGACGGCTGATCGCAGCCCGCTTCGCCCACGATCTTGGCGGGCACACCCGCCACGGTCTTGCACGGCGGCACCTCCTGCAACACCACAGACCCTGCCGCGACGCGTGAACAATTGCCAACCCGGATATTGCCCAGAACCTTCGCGCCTGCCCCGATCAATACACCGTCTCCAATCTTGGGGTGACGATCTTCTTCTTCCTTGCCGGTCCCGCCAAGGGTCACTGAATGCAACATCGACACGTTGTCACCCACCGTCGCGGTCTCACCGATAACGATGGAATGCGCATGGTCGATCATGATACCCTTGCCGATCCGGGCAGCAGGATGGATATCCACCCCGAACACCTCGGAAATTCGCATCTGGAAGAACCGCGCCATATCGCGCCGATCCTGCCGCCAAAGCCAATTGGCCACACGATAGGCTTGGATGGCCTGAAATCCTTTGAAGAACAAAAGCGGTTGAATGAACCGGTCGCAGGCCGGGTCTCGGTCGTTGACCGCCACGATATCGGCGCGGCCGGCAACCGAAATATCGGCGTCATCCTCATAGGCCGCATCACAAATTTCACGCAGCAGCATCTCGGGCATCTCACCCGATCCCAGTTTGAGCGAAATTCGGTAGGCCAAGGCCGATTCAAAGGAAGAATGATGCAAAATCGACGAATGAACGACCCCACCAAGCAGTGGCTCGTGCTCAATCGCGTCCTCCGCCTCGAACCGAATACGGGCCCAAACCGGGTCCAACTCGGCCAATTTCCTGCGCGTTTCAACCATTTGCATGCTCCTGTGCTTGTGGTTGAGTATATCAGATAGGCGGGTTTCGCAAAACGCAAAGCTGTGATCAAGGGGATCAAGGAATTGAATGCAGATCGGGAGACATATTTTCGCAAACACATAACGGAGCGCCTCAAAGCTCTCGACGCCGAGGACACCCTCGGGGAGGCGGGTCAAGCGACGGTAGAACTGGACCAACAGGCCGTGGGACGGCTTAGCCGTCAGGACGCTCTGCAAAATCAGGCCATGGCCAAGGCAACCCATGCGCGCAGACAAGTGGAAAGACAAAAACTCAAAGCCGCCCTCGCCCGGATGGACGAAGGCGAATTCGGCTATTGCGAAGACTGCGGAGAAGAAATCGCAGCGGGCCGGTTGGAGCTTGACCCCGGCGTGACCCGCTGCGTCGACTGCGCCAATGGCTAAAGCGCGATGTGCGCCCATGGTCCCGGGCCATAAAGCGCCGAAAGTTGCGCGACATGCACCTCGTAGGATCCCGTCAGACCATCGGCAGATTGTGCAGAGACTTCATAGGTCCATTCCGGTGTGCTGACGACGTTCTCGCGCAACACTTGGGTGCCTTGCATGACGCGTACGACATAACTTTCGCTTTCTTCGCCCAAAGGCACCTCTGGCGTCTCCCAACGGTCCCCGCCAATGCGCGTTCGGCGTATCCAACTGAGGTGTTGATCCTGTCCGGCCTCACCGCTGGCCCGCAAATGCACCGGCCGCAAAGGCCGCAGCCCCAAACCGTCAAAGGCAATCTGTGCGTGGCTATAGGCCGGATCATCGACGGGCCGCTGCGCCGGACCGATACGATAATGCCGCGACAGGCCGCGCTTTGCCTCTGGCATATCAATCTGGCGAGGGCTGCCATCCAGCCGCACCACGATGGACCCCACCGGCCAGACATGGCCCGGCTCTATCTCGGTGCCCAATTGCCCGCGCAAGCGATGCGACAGAACATAAGTTTCCGGTGCCACCAGTTCGGCATCGCGAAACTGGAACAGCTCCCAGTTTCCGGGTGAGCCGTCGCCAATAGCACAAAGGTTTCCGCCGTTCAGCATCCCCTCGCGGCTGATGCTTTCCAACTGACCATAGCGCATCTTTACAAAAAGCCCCGCTCCCCGATCATACCGCCCCATCGGCGACCAGCTCAGCGGCGTTTCCGTCACGCCCACCGGCGTGCGTGCGGCCAAAATGCGGTTCAACCGATAATTGGCATCTTCATCCGAGGCATAAAGCGCCGCTGACCCCGGCCATGGATCTGCCATCACCGCGATATGCGGCGCATGTGGCACCTCTTCGCCCGTCATCAAGGGCAAATCAAGAAACAGCGGTGTCACCGGCACCGGCGCTGCAAAGGCCCGCACCGCCCCCGCTTCTTCTTCAACCTCGATGGGATCATAGCACTCCGGCTCAATGCGCACGGCTTCGGCCTTCTGGGCGCTGCCCATCTGTTCCACCCGGTCAATACGATAAAGCCCGCGCCCGCCGTCTTCAGGCACCGAAATCACATCACCCGCGCCTGCCTCCAATCGCGACGGCGGCAGCACCAAACGCAGGCTATCGCTCGCCACCCGCGCCTCAGCAAGCCACCGGGCGACGGTCTGCAGCCCCTCGGCCCGCGTCAAAGCCATAGGCATTTCCGAGGTCGAAACCGCATGTGTCGCCTCATCCGGCAACACGCTTTCCTCGGCGATCACTTCGTAATCCGCGTCTGCTTCGACAAACCGCAACCTGACACGCCCTGCCAATTCAGAGTCATTGCCGCGCGTTTCCTCCATGATCCCGTCCATCTCGGGGTCACGCACCAAGTGCTCGACCTCGATGACCTGATCAACTTGGCCATCCCTCAACTGGTACCGCAGCACGCCGTCCCGCTCGACCGCGTCCACCCCATGGCGCAGCATCATGGGCTGCATCGCGCCGCGGGCCTCACCCACCTGATCCACCAGATAACCGCGCACAAGACCATGCGCATCATCGCTATCGCCATGCTGCAACCCGGCGCGCGCGCCGATTTCATCAAGAACCGACGGCAAAGTCCGGGCCGACATCCGTCCATTCAGCCAATGCCCCCGCGCATAGTTCGCCCCATCCGACCAAAGCCCGCGATTGTTGGGGAAAAACGGAAAAGGCCGCGCATCCCAGGCCCAGGCACAGCTATGCGCCCAATCCACCATCGGCCCGCCGTATTCCTCGGAAACCGGGTTGTGAACCGGATCACTCCAATACCCCGCCATGGCGCGCAGATACTGGAACTGCATCAACTCATCGCGCCGCCCGTTCGAATGGCGCGGCAGGCTGGATTCCGAGGATTTGGGATCAAGGAACTTGTTGGGCTGATTGCTCCCCTTGTCGATCGCGGCACAGCCATATTCGGCAAACCGGATGGGCTTCGACATCGGCAACCAGTCGGTGGGCACCTCGGACCGCACACCGCCTATTCGCTCATGATGTGGATTGACCCACCAGTTGCGAATATCCTTGAACCGCCAGATCCACGGCTCGCCATGCGCCTCATCGGTGATCGGCGTTCGGATCTGCGCCGCGCGCGCCTCGGGTGAATGGTAATACCAATCATAGCCCTCACCACCCTCGATATTGCCTTGCAGATACTCCAGATCATAGATCGAACCCGCCCCGGCATCGGCGTGATCCTCCCCATCCCGCCAATCGCTCAGCGGCATGTAATTGTCGATCCCGATGAAGTCGATATTGGCATCGGCCCATAGCGGATCCAGATGGAAAAACCGATCCCCATTGCCCGGTTGATAGCCGAAATATTCCGTCCAGTCGGCGGCATAACCGATCTTCACCTCCGGCCCCAAAAGCGCGCGCACCTCGGCGGCCAAATCAATCAACTGCTGCACGGCGGGGAAGGAATTATTCGCCCCCCGCAACTGCGTCAGCCCGCGCATTTCCGACCCGATGCAGAAACTCTCAACCCCGCCTGCGGCTTTGCACAAAGCGGCTTGATGCAGGATAAACCGGCGATAGCCCCACTCCTCCGGCCCTTTATAAGTCACAGGGCTTCGGCTCACCCGGCCGCCGTAGATGAATAAGTCAAAGGCGCCATTGCCGCCGGTGCCGCCCGTTCCTGCCTGTCCCCCAACCGTAAAATCCGAGGCCTGCGCACTGCCGAAGAACGCCGCCACCTGCACCTCGGCCTGCGCCGTGCCGTCGGGGCTGCCGTCTTGCCCCGGCGCAAGCGCGCCGGTGATCCGCCCACGCCACGGCAAGGCCGGCTGTTCTACGCCACCATAAGGGTCCGGTAGGCCATTGCCCGCCATCTGCTGCATCAGAATGAAAGGATAATACATGACATCCTGTTCGGCTTCCCTCAACGCCGCAATCGCTTCCACCACCGAGGCATCGGCAGGCGTGCCACCATAAACCGGGCGACCCTCGGCATCGCGCGCCACCCTCTGCGCGCTTTGCCGGTCCAACCCCGACACCTGCCACGGCATATTCGCGGCATCGAACTCCTTTTGCTCCACCATGGGCCGGATCGTGCAGGCGCCACAGCGCAGGTCATCGCCCATCCAACTTACGATCAACGAGGTCGTGCCACAGCTTTTCAACTCCCCCTCAAGACTGTCCAATGAGGTCGGGAAATCCGCCTTCCCCGACGGCGTATTCACATTGGCCAACCCGGTTGAGCCAAACCCGAAATCCATCCGCACCGGCGTTGTGGCAAGGGCATATTCCCCACTGCCCGGCAACATCGCCACACCCCGAACACCTTGCACGGGGTCCAGATCGGCACCCTCCGCCCCGGGTTGCGCCGGGCGGCACACCTCGAAACTGAACTGCGGCACCCGGTTGCCGTAAGCGCCAAGCTCCAGATCCTCGATCACCACATAGGCCGTGCCTCGATAGGCTGGCACCGTGCCCGGCCCCTCAACCGCCTCCATCCGCGGGTCCGGCATCTGATCCGCGGTCCCACGGTAGACACGCATGTTCAGATCATCGCGCGACACCTCAGTGCCATCGGCCCAAACGCGCCCCAAATGCGAAATCTCCCCTTCGCACAGCGCAATCGCCAGACTCACCGAATAGCTGTAATCGGCCTGTGTCGGCCTGCGCGGCGCACTCCCCTTGCCGCCGCCGCCGCCGCCGCCAGTGATCGTAACCGTCTCTAGGAATTCCGTCGCCCAGATGACCTGTCCCGCAACCCGCATCCGGCCAAAGACCTGCGCCACGGCGTCGCCCTCGCCCGCCCCCGTCAGGCGCAGGCGATTGACCCGTCCGGTTTCCACCACCTCGGACCCCTGCCCCATCAACCGCTGGTCGATGGACCGGCCAATGACCGCGCCCGCAAACCGGCCCACGGCGGCCATCGACAGCCCCAGAACCGAGCCCCCGACCGAGCCGCCAATCGCGGCCCCCGCCGCCGAAAGAATGATCGTCGCCATGCCTGCTACCCCTTCTTCATGGAAATTCAAATCGCGCCACGATGCGCCGCCGCCACGGCGGCGTCAGCGGGCTTTCAA
>DATFKJ010000217.1:0-16668 GCA_035268705.1 Roseovarius sp.
GACGCTTACGGAAGGCTTGTCAAAAGGGCTGACACAAGGCCGGGGCCGTGTGTCGGTGCTGTTTCGGCCGGTCGCGCCCGATGCCGGGGCGGGGCCTGCGGCCCTGATGCAAGCGCTTGAGGCATTGCCCCCGCTGATCCAGGCCGAAAGCTGGGCCGAGGGGCTTTCGGTGATGGGGCTGCGCCTGCCGCGAACCGGGGCCTCGGTCAAAGGCCTGCGCCGGGTTGTCTGTGGCCTGATGGCCGAGGATACGGCTTTCGCGCAGGGTGTGGTTTTGCCCTTGGCCCCTGATCCGATTGACGCGGGCGGTAGCGGTGTTAAACCGACGCGCGACGAATGAGGGATGACACGATGAACCTTTTCACCGAAATCCATGTGCTGGTTCTGGACGCGCTGGCCGCGATGCAGGGCGAGGGCGCGCTGCCCGAGGGGTTGGACTTTGGCAACGTGACGGTCGAGCCGCCGCGCGACCCCGCGCATGGCGATATGGCGACCAATGCCGCGATGGTGCTGGCGAAACCGGCCAAGTCCAAGCCGCGCGACATTGCCGAGGCTCTGGCCACGCGCCTGCGTGGTGATGACCGGATCGCGGAGGCCGAAGTGGCAGGCCCCGGGTTCCTCAACCTGCGGCTGGCCCCGTCGATGTGGCAGGCGGTGATGCGCGCCGCCCTTGAAACCGGCGATGATTTCGGCCGCTCGGACATGGGGCAGGGCGCGCGCGTCAACGTCGAATACGTCAGCGCCAATCCCACCGGGCCTTTGCACGTGGGCCACACCCGTGGGGCGGTCTTTGGCGATGCGCTGGCCAGCCTGCTGGATTTCGTGGGTTATCACGTGACCCGCGAATACTACATCAACGATGGCGGTGCGCAGGTCGATGTTTTGGCGCGCTCGGTTTACCTGCGGTATCTGGAGGCGCATGGCCGAGACGTGGCCTTCGAGGATGGCACCTATCCGGGCGATTACCTGATCGAAGTCGGCGAGGCCTTGATGAACGAAGTGGGCGAGGCCTATGTCGATCAGCCCGAGGCGGTTTGGCTGGCCGAGGTGCGGGCCTTTGCCACCGACGCGATGATGGGAATGATCCGCCAAGACCTCAAAGCGCTTGGCGTCGAGATGGATGTCTTCTACTCGGAAAAATCGCTCTATGGCACGGGCCGGATCGAAGAGGCGCTGAACGCGTTGGAGCACAAAGGCCTGATCTATGAAGGCGTGCTTGAGCCGCCCAAGGGCAAGAAGCCCGAGGATTGGGAGCCGCGCGAACAAACCCTTTTCAAATCCACCGAGCACGGTGACGACGTGGATCGGCCGGTCAAGAAATCCGACGGAAGCTGGACCTATTTCGCCCCTGATATCGCTTATCACTATGACAAGGTGGAGCGCGGGTTCGACATGCTGATCGACGTTTTCGGCGCTGATCACGGTGGCTATGTCAAACGGATGAAGGCCGCCGTTTCGGCGCTCACGGATGGCAAGGTGCCGCTGGATATCAAGCTGACGCAGCTTGTGAAGCTCTACAAGAACGGCGAACCCTTCAAGATGTCCAAACGCGCAGGCACCTTCGTGACCCTGCGCGATGTGGTCGAGGCCGTGGGCAAGGATGTCACCCGCTTCCACATGCTGACCCGCAAGAACGATGCGCCGCTGGATTTCGATTTCGACAAGGTGCTGGAGCAATCCAAGGACAACCCGGTGTTTTACGTGCAATACGCCAATGCGCGGGTGAACAGCGTCCTGCGCAAGGCGCGCGAGGCCGGCATCGACGTGGACGACGCCACATTGGCCAAATCCGATCTGGCCAGCCTTACGCATGAGGCCGAACTTTCGGTGGCCAAAAAGCTGGCCGAATGGCCGCGCATGGTCGAGATCGCGGGCCGTACGAACGAGCCGCATCGCGTGGCCTTTTACCTTTATGATTTGGCCAGTGAATTGCACGCGCTTTGGAACCGGGGCAACGACGATCCCTCCCTGCGTTTCTTGCAGGAGGGCGATACGGCCACGTCACAGGCGAAAATCGCGCTGGCGCGGGCCACGACCGTTGTTATTTCCGCAGGTCTTGGTATTCTTGGCGTTACTCCGGCCGAGGAGATGCGGTAACAAAACCGCACGCATGGGTCGGGGTGAGGCAGATAAGCAAACCCCGGCGGCCATGTTCCGCCGTGGCAGTGAGGCGAGAAATGGCAGATATGCACGGGGCGCGGTCAGGTGCCGCGCCGGAGCAGAACAATGGATTTGCACGAATGGCCAATCTGGCGGGCGCGGCGGTATCGCTGGCGCTGATCGTCGGGATAGGCGTTTGGGGCTACAAGTTATTGGTACGCGATGTCAGCGGTGTGCCTGTCGTTCGCGCCACCGAAGGCCCGATGCGCATTCAGCCCGATGATCCGGGTGGGCGGCAAGCGCTCAATCAAGGGTTGGCCGTCAACGAAGTGGCGGCCGAAGGCACCGCCGCTGGCCCGGTTGAGCGATTGATCCTTGCGCCCGAACCGCTGGATCTGACGCTTGAGGACACTCCGCCAACCGAAGTGGCCGCCGCGCCCGAAGAGGAAGTGAGTCCCACCGCCGAGGCCGCGGAGACCCTGAGCGCCGAGGATGAAGCGGTGCAATTGGCCGCGGTCGAGGCCTTGGCGAGCGAATTGACCGAAGGGGTCGCTCCGCTCGAAGAACTCGCCCCCGTGACCGAGAAAGCCCCCGATGCCGAACCGCAACCCGCAGTCACCGAGGGGATGGGCGTGTCGTTGCGTCCGAAATTACGCCCTGCGAACCTGTCCAAAGTGCAGCAGGTTGCCGCCGTTGCGGCCACGGCAGGCGCGCGAGACGTAGACCCCGACAGCATCCCCACAGGCACCCGCCTTGCCCAGCTAGGTGCATTCGAATCCGCCGACGTGGCCCGCAAGGAATGGGATCGCCTGTCAGGCAGGTTCGAAGATTACCTGCAAGACAAGGACCGCGTGATCCAGAAGGCGCAAAGCGGTGGGCGGACCTTTTACCGGCTGCGCGCCATGGGGTTTGACGATCTGAGCGATGCGCGGCGCTTCTGCTCGGCACTGGTGGCCGAAAACGCCGAATGCATCCCGGTGGTGACCCGTTGAGCGGCATTGGGGCCTGCATCCTTGATGCCGAGGGGCTGCGCCTGACGTCCGAGGAAAAACGCTTTTTTGCCGAGGCCAACCCCTTCGGTTTCATCCTGTTTGCCCGCAATATCGACACGCCCGATCAAGTGCGCGCCCTGTGCGACGAGTTGCGTGCAGCGGTCGGGCGTGAGGCGCCGATCACCATCGACCAAGAAGGCGGGCGGGTGCAGCGATTGCGCGCGCCGCAATGGCGCGAATGGGTGCCACCCCTTGAGCATGTAGCGGCGGCAGGTCATCGCGCCGAAGAGGCCACGTACCTGCGCTATCGCCTGATCGCGGATGAACTGCGCGATTTGGGGATCGACAGCAACTGCGCCCCCTTGGTGGATGTCGCCGGTGATGCCACGCACCCCTTCCTGAAAAACCGGTGCTATGGCACCGATCCGGCGCAGGTGGCGCGGATTGGTCGTGCTGTGGCCGATGCTATGTTGGAGGGTGGGGTGCTACCGGTTCTCAAGCATATTCCCGGGCATGGCCGCGCGCGGGCTGACAGCCACATGGAATTGCCCGAGGTCGATGCCCCGCGAGACGAGTTGGAGGCAGTGGATTTTCTCCCCTTCAAGGCGCTCAACGGTCTGCCAATGGGGATGACAGCGCATCTGGTCTATTCACGGATTGACGACCGTCCCGCAACGCTTTCGCCGGTTATGATGCAGATGATCCGGGACGGGATCGGCTTTGACGGATTGGTGATGACCGACGATATCTCGATGAAGGCCCTGTCTGGCTCGCTTGAGGATATCGCCGCAGGGTCGATCGAGGCGGGCTGCGATGTGGTGTTGCTTTGTAATGCCTCGCTGGACGAGCGGCGTGCCGTCGCCGCAGCCTCGGGGCACCTTTCGGGGGCGTCCGAGGCCCGCGCGGCGCGGGCCATTGCCGCCCGTCAAATCCCCACGGAGGTTGACATTCCCGCCCTTGAGGCAAAGCTGGACGCGCTGATATCAAGGCGCGGTGATGGCTGAGGACGATTTCGATAGTGAAACCACTGTGACCAGTGTCTCCGACCGGATGGCGGCGGAGTCGTTGATCGTTGACGTGGATGGGTTCGAGGGGCCGCTTGACGTGCTTCTGACCCTAAGCCGCACGCAGAAAGTGGACCTGCGGAAGATCTCGGTTCTGGAGTTGGCGCAGCAATATCTCGCCTTCGTGGAGCGCGCAAAGCAACTGCGTATCGAATTGGCCGCGGACTATCTTGTTATGGCGGCATGGCTGGCCTTCCTGAAATCGCGGCTGTTGTTGCCCCCCGACCCTGAAGAACAGGGGCCCTCTGGCGAGGAACTGGCCGCGCATCTTGCGTTTCAGCTTGAGCGCCTTCAGGCCATGCGGGAACACGCCGCAAAGCTGATGGCGCGCGATCAGATGGGTCGCGATTTTTTTGCGCGGGGCATTCCCGAAGATGTGCAGAGGGTCAAGACGGTGACCTATACCGCGACGCTTCTGGACCTGATGCAAGGCTATGCGCGCATCCGCACCAAGGATGAATTCCGCCCCTATACGATGGATCGTGAAGCGGTGTTCACCTTGGAACAGGCTTTGGAACGGATGCGGCCGATGATTGGATTTGCCGGCACGTGGACGGATATTTCCACCTATCTGCCCGAAGACTTCACCGGTGATCCGGCGCGTCTCCGCTCGGCCACGGCGTCAACCTTCGCGGCCTCGCTGGAACTGGTGAAAGAGGGTCGCGCCGAGATCAGACAGACCGAGACATTCGCGCCTATCCAATTGCGACGCAAGGATTAAGAGTATGTCGGAAGATATTGAAAACGAAAAAGAAATGTCACCCGCACCTAATGGTAATGCAGAACAGGGCGAAAGCCTGTTCGAGGCTCCGCCGGTTGCCGAACAGGAACGCATGTGCGAGGCGATTCTCTTCGCCTCGGTCGAGCCGGTGACCATCAAGGATATGGAAGCGCGGATGCCACATGGCTGCGACGCCGCCGAGGCCATGGTGCATCTGCGCAAACGCTATGAGGGGCGCGGCGTGCGCGTGGTCAAGGTGGGGGATGCATGGGCCATCCGCACCGCGCCCGATCTTGGCTTCCTGATGCAAAAGGAAACCGTCGAGACCCGCAAGCTGTCACGCGCGGCGATCGAGACGCTGGCGATTATCTCCTACCATCAACCCGTCACCCGCGCCGAGATTGAGGAAATCCGGGGGGTGTCGGTCAGCCGTGGCACGGTCGACCAACTGCTTGAAATGGAGTGGATACGCTTTGGCCGTCGGCGGATGACCCCGGGGCGGCCCGTGACATTCGTGGTCACACAGGAATTCCTTGATCACTTCGGGCTGGAATCAGCCCGCGATCTGCCGGGGCTCAAGGAGTTGCGCTCGGCGGGCCTGCTGGAAAACCGTCCGCCGCCCGGCGCCATGCCCCAGATGGGTGAAGGCGACGAGGATGCCGAGGAAGAAACCGAAGAAGGGCAAAGCGAGCTTTTCGAGGATTGAACCCACAAGAAAATTCGGGCCTTGCCCTGAAAATTGCATGATTCCGTGTTATGTACCGAAAGAGGCAGAGAAGGAGGGCGCAATGAACGCCAACCAGATTATCAATATGGTGATGCGGATCGTGATGCGTAAAGTCATCGGTGCGGGCATCAACAAAGGCATGGGCGCAATGAGCAAGGGCGGCAAGTCCAAGCAACGGCGTGAGCCCAACGACCAATAGGTCTTGAGCGTTTTCAAGCCCGGAAATGCTTGGACAGCTTCAGGCCCTGACCCTGATAATTCGATTTGATCCCCGCACCATAAAGCTGCTGCGGGACCTGATCCATGTGTTCATAGACCAAGCGGCCGACGACCTGCCCATGTTCCAGCACGAAGGGCGCCTCGTGACAGCGTACTTCCAGAACCCCGCGTGATCCTTCGCCGCCTGCCGCGTCATGTCCGAAACCGGGGTCGAAGAACCCTGCGTAATGCACCCGGAATTCGCCCACCATGGCCAGATAGGGGGCCATTTCGGCGGCATACTCGGGCGGGATATGCACGGCCTCGCGGCTGACAAGGATATAAAAGGCGCCCGGATCAAGGATGATGCGGCCATTGTCGGAATGCACCTCTTCCCAGTATTCCGCCGCCTCGTAGCCCGCGATATTGTCCAGGTCGATCACCCCGGTGTGCGGCTTGGCGCGGTAACCCACCAGCGTGCCGGACCCGGGGCGCAGATCGACGGAAAACCCCAAACCATCGCTGATGACGGCCTCGCCATCCACAAGCGGGGTCTCGGCGTGCAGGGCACGCAGCGCGTCGTCGGAAAGCTGTGCCTGACCCGCGCGGAAGCGGATCTGGTTGAGGCGCATACCGGGGCGCACCAGTACCGAGAAAGAGCGCGGGCAAATTTCGGCGTAAAGTGGGCCGGAATAGCCCGGCGCGACGCGGTCGAATTCCGTCCCACCATCGGTTATGGCACGTGTCAGAAGGTCAAGCCGCCCGGTTGATGACTTGGCATTGGCCACCGCCTGCATATCCGACGGCAGGTCGAGGTGTTCCATCAACGGCACCACGTAAACACAGCCCTTTTCCAGAACCGCGCCTTGGCTTAGGTCGATGCGGTGCATCTCGAACTCGTCCAGACGTTCGGCCACCGTCCGGCCTTGCCCTGCCAGAAACGAGGCTCGCACGCGATAGGCCACGGTGCCAAGGCGCAAATCAAGGCTGGCGGGTTGCACTTGCTCGGGTAGGATGGCGGGTTGGGCCGAAAGGCGGCCATCGGCGATCAGGGCCGAAATCTGTTGGCTTGCCAAAACACCGGTCATTGTCGCCCTCCCTGCGCGGGCGCCCTGCATCGGATCATGCCGGGGCAGGGGCCTGTGATGTCGGGGGCGGTTTGAAATGGTCGGGCTAGCAGGATTCGAACCTGCGACCTCCCGTCCCCCAGACGGACGCGCTACCAGACTGCGCTATAGCCCGACTGTCGCGTTACATACCTGTTTTCGCACCGGGAACAAGGGGGATTTTCGGGTTTTTTGACGGAAACTCAGCCAGCGGAATGCGCGCCATCGTGCAAGGCTCGCAGGCGATCCATGAGCGGTGCAAGCTCCTTGGCCGTGGAGGGATCAAGCCCATCCTTGTTCGAAAGCAACTGCGACAGAAGGCCGGGATCGACCTTTATGTCGTCGCTTGGGTCCTCGGGCACCTCGACCTGCGCCGGGGCGGCGACGGGTACTTCATCTTCGGGCGTGTCGACCTGCTCGACCTGCGGCGCTTCACCTTCGGCCGCTGGCGTCGTATCGTCTACGCTGTCGCTCTCGGTCGCCCGGTGGCGCAGGAAACTGGGCATGACGGGGTCTTGCGATGCCTCCGGGGCTTCGCCCTCTGGGTGTGTCTCGTCAGCATTTGCCAGCGCATTGAGCACGGTGTCCTCGACACCATCGGGGGCGCCACCGGCCAGCGTATCCGGGGCCTGCGATGGGGCCGCGTCGTCCAAAGCTGAACTCGCACCCTCGGACAGCGTGTCTTCACCGATTCCAGCCAAAGTATCGGGGGCTTGGTCCGGTTTGACCGTTGTGTCGCTGTTGTCCGAAAGTGCTTCCTCATCGGCTGGCTCATCGTCCGGCTCTGCGGTCTCGGGCTTGGCGGGCGAGGATTTGAAATTTACCACGGTTGCGCTTTCAGGGGGCGCAGGCTCGGCATCAAGGGTGATGCCGCTGTATGCGTCCGCGGTATCCAAGTCTTCTTCCAAGGATTGGGACATGGCCGAAACGTGCTTAACGCCTTGTTCACGCAGGACTTTTTGAACGCCCTTGATGGTCATCCCATCGTCATGCAGAAGCTTCTTGATCCCCCCCAGAAGCAGCATATCCGTAGGCCGGTAATAGCGCCGCCCCCCGGCGCGCTTGACCGGTTTGACCTGACTGAACTTGCTTTCCCAGAACCGCAAGACATGCGCCGGCGTTTCAAGCCAATCGGCAACTTCGCTTATGGTGCGAAAGGCATCTGCGGATTTGGGCATGAAGGGTATCCGTACTAGCCTTTGTTACCTGCCGCCACGCGTTCCTTCATCAGGTGCGAGGGCCGAAAGGTCAGAACGCGGCGCGGCTTGATCGGAACCTCTTCGCCGGTCTTGGGATTGCGGCCGACGCGGGCCGATTTCTCGCGCACGGAAAAGGTGCCAAAAGACGATATCTTGACCTGCTCACCTTTGGCCAGCGCGTCGGACATATGCGCCAGCACACTTTCCACCAATTGCGATGAGTCATTGCGCGACAGGCCGACTTCTTGGAATACGGCTTCGCTCAAATCCAGTCTTGTTAATGTTGTACTATTCATCACGACCCCTCTGTCTTTGAAAAGACTTTAGGACCGAAGGATTTTCCGAGTCAATGTCAACGGCTTGCAGGGTGTTCTTTAAGCGGCGGAAAACAGCGATTTTTCGCGACTCACCAGCGCAAAACCACCGCACCCCACGCGAGCCCGCCACCAATCGCTTCGGAAAGGATGACGTCACCCGGTTTGATACGGCCCTCGGATACGCCCACCGAAAGGGCCAGCGGGATAGACGCGGCCGACGTATTGCCGTGATCTTGCACCGTGACGATGACCCGATCCATCGGCACGCCCATCTTCTTGGCCGTGCCTTGGATGATGCGGATATTGGCCTGATGCGGGACGATCCAATCGACGTCGGACCCCTGCATGCCGATTTTCTCAAGTGCGGTGTCGGCGGTCTCGGTCAGTTTTTCGACCGCCTGCCGGAAAAGCGGGTTCCCTTGCATCCGAAGTTTGCCAGCCGCCCCCGAGGTCGAAACCCCGCCATCGACATAAAGCATCTCCCGATAGCGCCCGTCGGAATTCAAATCCGCCGAGAGAATGCCGCGATCGGCATTGGTGCCGTCGCCGTCTTGTGCAGACAAAACCACCGCGCCCGCGCCATCGCCGAACAATACGCATGTCGACCGGTCGGTCCAATCCATAATTCGGCTGAACGTCTCGGCGCCAATGACCAAAAGACGTTTGGCCTGACCGGCAAGGATGAGGGCGTTGGCATTGGTCAGCGCGTATATGAACCCGGCACATACCGCTTGAACGTCAAAGCCGAACCCGTGGGTCATGCCAAGGTCTCGCTGCACCATGGTGGCCACTGACGGAAAGGTCAGGTCGGGTGTCGAGGTGGCGACCAGAACACCATCGACATCGTCGACACTCAGCCCCGCGTTCTCAAGCGCCGCGCGTGCCGCGTGTACAGCCAGATCCGATGTCGTTTCATCATCCGCGGCGAAATGCCGACGCTCGATCCCGGAACGTGTCCGAATCCATTCATCCGTTGTGTCTAGGGATTTTTCGAATTCCGAGTTTGGGACGATGCGGTCAGGTAGGTAGTGCCCCACGCCCTCGACAACGGCGCGCAATGTCATTGTTTTTCACCGTTGGCTGTGTCTTCGCTACCAGCATCTTGTTCGAGCATCGAGGCGGATGCAACCCGGGCTGCGAGTTTTTCGTTAAAGCCCGTTTGGGCCAATTGGAACGCCAGTTTGACGGCCGAGGATACGCCCATCGCATCGGCGGAACCATGCGATTTCACAACCGTGCCGTTGAGGCCCAGAAAGACACCGCCATTGGCGCGGCGCGGGTCGACCCGCTTTTTCAAACGCCGCAGCGAGGTCAGCGCCAAAAGCGAGGCCAGCCGCGACAACGGCGAATAGCGGAACGCCTCTTTCAACAGATCCGAGATCAGACCAGCCGTGCCTTCGCCGGTTTTCAGCGCCACGTTGCCGGTAAACCCATCGGTGATGATGACGTCACAGACCGTTCCGGGCAGGTCGCGCCCCTCGACAAAGCCAACGAACTCGAAATCCGCATGCCGCGCGTTGGCCGAGATCAGGTCATGCGCTTCCTTGAGTTCGGCGCGGCCCTTGTGCTCTTCGGTTCCGACATTCAGCAGGCCAACACGCGGGCGCTCCAGATCGAACCCATTGCGCGCATAGGAAACCCCCATGAGCGCGTATTGCATCAAATCCTTGGCGTCGGCACGGATATCTGCACCGCCATCCAGCATGATGTTGAAACGCTGCGGGTTTTGCGAGGGCCACAAAACGCCGATCGCGGGGCGGTAAATGCCGGGCAGTTTTCGCAGACGCATGACCGAAAGCAGCATCAGTGCGCCGGTGTTCCCGCATGACACACATACGGTCGCCTCGCCGTCGCGCACCGAATCCAGCGCCGACCACATCGAGGTTTCGCGGCCTTGGCGCAAAACATGTGCTGGCTTGTCTTCCATTGCCACGACATCGGGCGCGTGGCGAATCTCACACCGGCCCGCTAGGTCGCGGCGCTTGGCGACCAATGGCTGAAGCACCTCTTTCTGACCGTGCAGGATAAAACCGATATCAGGATTCTTGTGGGCCGAACGGGAAACGCCGGCAACAACTGCTGCCGGCCCCTGATCGCCACCCATGGCGTCTACGGAGACAATGATGCGCCCGCGTGCTGCGGTCGACTGATCCACTGGTGCAGTCATGCGGACGCCCGCCCTCTGGGTTTATCAGGCTGCGTCGTCGTCCAGATCGACTTCGTCGGCCATGGCGACGACTTCACGGTCGGCGTAGTGGCCACAGGCCGAGCACACGTGATGCGGGCGCTTGAGTTCACCACAGTTGGGGCACTCGTTGGGGTTGGCCGCCGTCAGGGCGTCATGCGCACGACGATTGTTGCGGCGCGATTTCGATACTTTGTTCTGTTGGACAGCCATGTCACAACCTCAATTTCCTGTGGGCCCTAGGGCCCGGGTTTCACGGGTTAAGGCGGCTCTTAATCTGTCCCGAGCCGCCGGTTCAACCCCAAATTCCGGTGAGAGCGCGAAAATACAGCGAATCCCTTATAGAGCAAGCAGTTTTTTGCCTGAGCCTGATCTGGAATCACTCTCCGCCTTCCAGCTTCTTTTTCAGATCGGCCAGACCGGCAAACGGCTTTTGTTGTTCGTCTTTGATCGGGCTGGCACCGGGTGGGGTGAATTCCGCCTCCACGGGGGCTGGCTCGTCCTTGCGCGGATAGTCGGGCAAGGCCAGTGCAAGGGCCTCGATCATAACCGCCTCAAGGTCGATCCGCTCGCGCAGGGGCTCGATCGTTTCGTCCTCGGGCATCTCGATTTCTTCGGCACTGGCGGAGTCTTCCGGCATCTCGTCCAGAAAACGCCGCGTCACATCGACGTCCAGGCGCGTGGTCACCGGCTCCAGCGTCACGACGCAGGGCTGGGTGACGGTGGCCCCCAGTTGACCCTCCAGCCGCCAATCGCGACCGCGATCGGCGCAAAGCGCGCCTTTGAAGGATAATTTGCGAAGTCCTGATAAGCCAAGCTGCGCCGCAATCGCCCCTTGCTTGGGGCGATCGGGGCGAAATGAAAAGCGGTGCGGCTTGCGCTGCGAAAGATCGGCCAACCGCAAAACGGTGGTTTCCGGCGTGGTTTCGGGCATGATGAACGATCTTCCTTTCTTGAACCTTGCACTCACCTTGTTGTAAGCGGGATAAAAGCCGTATGCGGTCAAGATCAAGGGGGCAGCGATGTCTGCGAGTAGAAACCGAGTATTGAAGCTTGCTGCCGTACTGGGGCTGTCTGTGCTCACGGCCTGTAGCGCGACCTATCGCAATCATGGATATGTCCCACCCGAGGAAGACCTGCAGCAACTGGTCGTCGGGGTCGATACGCGCGCCACGGTGGACGATGTTGTGGGGCCGCCGTCAGTCGGCGGTGTTCTGGGAGACGGCAACTATTACTACGTCCGCAAGAGGGTGCGCGAATACGGAATGTTCCGCCCCGAGGTTATTGAGCGTCAGGTCCTGGCCATCAGTTTCGATGATACTGATGCGATTGCCAATATCGAAAGCTTCGGGCTTGAGGACGGTCGCATCGTGCCGCTGTCACGCCGCGTGACCGACTCTTCGGTGGTCGAAAATGGCTTCCTGCGGCAGCTTCTTGGCAATATCGGCAATTTCAACCCGGCGAATGCCTTGGGCGGCTAACGTCACGGATATGTCATGGCTTGCGTGATACGGGAGGCGGGCATACGCTTTCCCATGAGCGGGGGTATTCTGATGACTGGTTTTGCCAAAGGACGCTACATCGCGCGCCATGCCGAGGGGCCTGAAGATGTCGAAGCCGCTCAGAGGTTGCGGTATATGGCGTTCCACGGTTCACCCGAAGCGGGACGTGATCAGGATGACTTCGATGATATTTGCACACATATCCTTGTCGAAGAGGTGTCCAACGGGCAACTGGTGTGCTGTTTTCGCATCCTGCCTTTGTCCGGCGGTGGTGAAATAAGCCGCAGTTATTCCGCGCAGTTTTATGAATTATCGGCGCTTGCGGCCTTCGAGGGGCCGATGGTCGAGATGGGCCGCTTCTGCGTCGACCCCGAGGTGCGCGACCCGGATGTCGTGCGGGTCGCATGGGGCGCGATGACACGCTATGTCGATGACCACGGCGTCGAGATGCTTTTTGGCTGTTCGTCCTTCAAGGGCACCGATTCCGATACATACCACGATGCCTTTGCCATGCTGGCGGCCAAACACTTGGCGCCGCGCCGATGGTGGCCAAGGGTCAAGGCGCCTGCGGTGGTCGAATTTGCCAAGAAGCTGCGCCTACGCAGGCCGGATGCCAGGCAGGCCATGCTGCGGATGCCGCCCTTGCTCAGAACCTATCTTCTTATGGGCGGGTGGGTCAGTGATCATGCCGTGGTGGATCGCCAGATGAATACTCTTCATGTCTTCACAGGGTTGGAGGTCGCCGCCATTCCTCCGGCCCGCAAAAGGCTGTTGCGGGCCGTGGCGCAATAGGCGCGCGACACCGACGCGATACCGACATAATACCGATGTTTGACCGACGTCGGTTTTCGGGCCACCTTGACGACTGCGCATCACCGGGATAGCCCGCCTGCATGGCCCGTGCTCCGCTCATGCAACTCTCCGATATTTCACTGACCTTTGGGGGTGATCCGGTATTTCATGACCTTTCTCTGGTGATGCAGCCGGGGGACCGGGTGGCGCTTGTCGGGCGCAATGGATCGGGTAAATCTACCTTGATGAAAGTCATGGCGGGGTTGGTCGAAGCCGACGCCGGAGACCGCGTGATCTCACCGGGCAACAGCGTTGGTTACATGGAGCAAGAACCTGATATGTCAGGGTTTTCCACGCTTGGGGAATTTGCGTCGAGCGAGTTGGACACCGGCGAGATGTACCGCGTCGAGATGGCGGCCGAAGGGTTGAAATTCGACCCCGACCGGCCGGTTGAGACTGCTTCGGGCGGGGAGCGACGGCGCGCGGCCTTGGCCAAGCTCATGGCCGAAGCGCCGGATCTGATGCTGCTGGACGAACCGACGAACCACCTTGATATCGAGGCGATTGCTTGGCTGGAATCGGAGTTGAAACAAACCCGCGCTGCCTTTGTCCTGATCAGCCACGACCGCGCTTTTTTACGTGAGCTAACTCGCGCAACCCTTTGGATTGACAGGGGAAAGGTGCGGAGGCAGGAGCGTGGTTTCGAAGGTTTCGAGGCATGGCGTGACAAGGTCTGGCAAGAAGAGGATGACGCCCGTCACAAGCTGGATCGCAAGATAAAATCCGAAGCCCGTTGGGCCGTTGAAGGCATCAGCGCGCGCCGCAAACGCAACCAGGGCCGTGTGCGCGCCCTGCAAGACCTGCGCGCAGAACGCTCGGCCCAGATCAAGCGGCAGGGCACAGCGGCGATGGCGCTGGAGTCAGGCCCCAAGTCCGGCAAGAAAGTGATCGAAGCAACGAATATTTCAAAGGCTTACGAGAATAAATGCATCCTGCGCGATTTTTCGATTCGCATTCAGCGCGGGGATCGCGTGGCCTTTGTCGGGCCTAATGGCGTGGGCAAGACGACGCTGCTCAAGATGCTGTTGAAAGAGGTCGAACCAGACGACGGCAGCGTCACTCATGGTACCAACCTACTGCCCGTGGTCTTCGATCAGGCCCGCGCGCAGCTTGACCTGAAAATGAGCCTTTGGGACAGCCTGACAGGCGATAAGGACATGCGGGTATCAGGCCAAGCCGATCAGGTCATGGTGCGTGGCCAACCACGGCATGTGGTGGGCTATCTCAAGGATTTCCTGTTTGATGAGCGACAGGCAAGAGCGCCTGTTAAGTCCTTGTCAGGTGGGGAAAAAGCGCGGTTGCTGCTGGCCAAGCTGATGGCGCGGGAAAGCAATGTTCTGGTGCTGGACGAACCCACGAACGATCTGGATATCGAAACGCTGGACCTGTTGCAGGAACTGCTGGATGATTATGACGGCACGGTTCTTCTTGTCAGTCACGACCGGGATTTTCTGGACCGGGTGGCGACCACCACGATTGCCATGGAGGGCAATGGGCAGGCGACGGTCTATGCCGGGGGGTGGAGCGATTATCAGGCGCAGAAGGGTGCGGATGCTACACACCAAGATGGTAAAAAAGACGCAAAAACAATATCTAAGAAGTCGGAGCTAAAGTCAAAATCGCCCGCCAAGCCCAAGCTGAGCTTTACCGAGAAGCACCGCCTTGAGGAGCTTCCAAAAGAGTTGGAACGGCTTGAAGCCGAGATTGCCAAGCTGGAACAATTGCTGGCCGACCCTGAGCTATTCACCCGCGACCCGGTCAAGTTCAAGAAGGCGACC
This sequence comes from Roseovarius sp., assembly GCA_035268705.1. Classification (GTDB taxonomy): domain Bacteria; phylum Pseudomonadota; class Alphaproteobacteria; order Rhodobacterales; family Rhodobacteraceae; genus Roseovarius. The sequence goes on from DATFKJ010000217.1 coordinate 14,742, forward strand.
GAAGCCCTGACCACCCGGCAAGAGGCCTTGGAGAAAGCCGAGGAAGAGTGGCTGACCTTGGAGGAGAAGGCGGAAAATGCTGGCTGAATCGGGCTGTCGGTATCATGTCGGTAATACGTCGGAGCGAAAATGGCTGAAGGCAGACCCCTGAAAGACAAGGTGAGGCTGCTTTACGAAGGCCGCAGCAAGCGCGCCTCGCGGTTTCGCTATGCGCTTCTGATCTTCGATGCGGTGACGATCATCTTCTTTCTGGCCACGGCAGCCATGCCCATCACCCGTGAATTGCTGATGGCCGATGCCGTGATCGGCGGCCTGATCGCGCTGGACCTCATCCTGCGGCTGTGGATTGCCGATAACAAGCTGCGCTTCCTGCGGCGGTTCTATGTAATCGTGGATATCGCCGTGCTGGCCTCGCTACTGGCGACGCCGTTTCTGGGGCAGGGGCTGGCGGTGCTTCGGGTGCTGCGCTCGCTTCGCCTGATCCATTCTTATCACCTGATGCGGGATTTGCGGCGGGACTCGCTGTTGTTCCGGCGGCATGAGGACACGATCGTTGCGGCGATAAATCTGTTGGTGTTCATTTTTGCCATGACGGCGATTGTCTTGGTGGTGCGCGGGCAGGAGGAGCCGGGGATCACCAATTATGTCGATGCGCTGTATTTCACCGTCGCCACGCTGACCACCACCGGCTTTGGCGATATCACCATGACCACGCCCATGGGCCGATTGCTATCGGTGGGCATCATGGTGGTGGGGGTCGGCCTGTTCCTGCAATTGGTGCGGGCGATTTTCTCGCCCGCCAAGGTCAAGCACACATGCCCGGAATGCGGGCTGACCAAGCATGATACGGATGCCATCCATTGCAAACACTGTGGCAATGACCTGAAGATCGAGACCGAGGGCGCGACCTAAAGCGTTTCGCGAAATGCGGACCGCTTTGGGCCGGGTTATTGCATGCGCAGGGCGCCGTCGAGGCGGATGACCTCACCATTCAGGTAATCGCATTCCACGATGAAGCGGGCGAGTGCGGCGTATTCCGCCGGGCCGCCAAGGCACTTGGGAAAGGTGACGTCTTGGGCGAGGCTGTCCTGTACCTCTTGCGGCAGGCCCTGCATCATTGGTGTCAGGAAAATGCCCGGCGCGATGGCCATTACCCGGATGCCTTCGCGCGACAGATCCCGTGCCATGGGCAGCGACAGGCCGACGATCCCGCCCTTGGAGGCGGCATAGGCCGCTTGACCCTTTTGCCCGTCGAAGGCGGCGATGGAGGCGGTGTTGATGATCACGCCGCGCTGACCGTGCTGGTTGGGATCGTTTTCGGCAATTTCCACGGCGGCAAGGCGACCGACGTTGAAGCTGCCGATGAGGTTGATGTCGATCGTGCGTTGGAAGGCGGCAAGGTCATGCGGGCCGTTTTTGCCAAGGGTTTTCTCGCCCGTGGCGACACCCGCGCAATTGACGGCGGTGGTGATCTTGCCCATGCGCGATTTGGCCGTGGCTATGGCGTGCTTGACCGAGTCCTCGTCGGTCACGTCGGTTTCCACGAAGGTCGCGCCGATCTCTTTCGCGGTTGTCTTGCCCCGGGCCGTGTCGCGGTCGAGGATGGTGACCTCTGCGCCTTGGTCGCGGAAGTGGCGGGCCGTGGCCTCGCCCAGACCGGAGGCGCCCCCGGTGATGATCGCGGCGGTATCGGTGATGCGCATGAGGACCCCTTTTGCAATAAATGAACAAGTGTTCAGATAGCGTAAGGGTAGGCCGCTGTCAAAGGAAACGCCGCAGCCAGCGGCGGGTGAGCGACAGCCCCAACACGGTGATCAGGATGCGCCAGATATGGTGCAGGGTGACAAGCGCCGGGTTGGCCTGAAGGCTAAGGGCGACAAGGGCCATTTCGGTCACGCCGCCGGGGGCGAAGGAGATGAGCATTGTG
>DATFKJ010000218.1:0-2991 GCA_035268705.1 Roseovarius sp.
CCGCCGGAACGGTTTACGGCCGCGGCCCACCGGGTCGTGCATGGCGGCACCACTCTGACCGCCCCCGCGCGTGTCACGCCCGACATTCTGAACGAGATCCGCGCCTGCGTGCCCTTGGCCCCGCTGCATAACCCGCACAACATCGCCGCCATGGAAACACTGGCCCGGCTGGTCCCCGACCTGCCGCAATTCGCCAGCTTCGACACCGCCTTTCACGCCACCATGCCCGAGGTTGAGCGGCTTTATGCCCTGCCGCCCCATATCGCCGCGCGTGGCATCAGGCGATATGGCTTTCACGGCACCTCCTATGCCTCCTTGGTGCGGCTCTGGCCCTCGGTCACAGGGGGCGCTTTGCCCGACCGGGTCTTGGCCTTCCACCTTGGCAACGGGGTATCCCTTTGCGCAATCCACGAAGGCCGTTCGGTGGCCACCACCATGGGGTATTCCCCGCTTGAGGGCCTGACCATGGGTACCCGCACCGGCGATATCGACGCGAATGCCGTGCTGCGCTTGGCCGAGGAAGACGGGATCGCGGCAACCGCCAAACTCCTCAACCGCGAAAGCGGGCTTTTGGGCCTGTCGGGTGGCACCTCGGACATGCGCGCACTTTTGGCAAGTGACGATGCGGACTGCCGCTTGGCGGTCGACCATTTCTGTCATCGGGCCGTGCGCCACGCAGGGGCTTTGATCGCCGCCATGGGCGGGTGCGATGCGCTCGCCTTCACTGGAGGGATAGGCGAAAACGCCGCTCCGATCCGCGCCCGCATCATGCAGGGTCTGGCATGGCTTGGCCTTTCGATGGATGGCGCCGCGAACGATACCAACACCCCTCGGTTGCACGCCCGGGACTCCGCCATTTCGGCATGGATCATCCCCGCCGAAGAGGAACGCATGATCGCCGCCGACGCCCTGCGCCTTCTGAAACCGGAGGCCGAATGATTCACACCGCACACCCTCGACTTTCAGGATTTCCGGGACAATTTTTCGGCAAATCAGAAGCATTGAGAAACATGTCGCAGGGCGCTCCAATCTGCCCTACCGTCACCGACGCAGAAAACGGGACCGCGCAATGACACATCACCAGCCACGGATCGACACCTCGCCGAAAGTTTCCGACGAGATCAGGAAAACCACCTGCTACATGTGCGCCTGCCGTTGCGGCATCAACGTTCACATGAAGGCGGGTAAGGTCGCCTATATCGAAGGCAACCGCGATCACCCGGTCAACAAGGGCGTGCTTTGCGCCAAGGGCAGCGCCGGGATCATGCAGCACAATGCGCCCTCACGCCTGCGCGCGCCCCTGAAACGCGTCGGCCCGCGTGGGTCGGGCGAGTTCGAAGAAATTTCGTGGGACGAGGCGCTTGGCCTTGCCACCGAATGGTTGGCCCCGATCCGCAAGGAAAACCCCGAGAAACTGGCCTTCTTCACCGGCCGGGATCAGTCGCAAAGTTTCACAAGCTTCTGGGCACAGAACTTCGGCACCCCCAACTATGCAGCACACGGCGGTTTTTGTTCCGTGAACATGGCCGCAGCGGGCATCTACACCATGGGCGGCGCTTTTTGGGAGTTCGGGCAACCCGATTGGGACCATACCAAGCTGTTCATGATCTTCGGCGTGGCCGAAGACCACGATTCCAACCCCATCAAAATGGGCATTGGCAAGATTAAGGAACGCGGCGCGCGGGTCATCGGGGTGAACCCCATCCGCTCAGGGTACAACGCCGTGGCCGATGATTGGGTCGGCATCACACCCGGCACCGATGGCCTCTTCATCCTGTCGCTGATCCATGAGTTGCTCAAGGCAGGCCGGATTGATCTGGACTACCTCGCACGTTTCACCAACGCGCCCTGCCTTGTGAACATGGACCCGGACTCACCCGAACACGGGCTGTTGCTGCGCGATGAGAACGGCAAGACACTGGTCATCGACCGCAAAACCGGCAAGCTGACGCCCTTTGACCAACCCGGCGTCCAACCTGACCTTTCTGCCAGCCACCGCAAGGCCGGCATCACCCATAAACCCGTGATGCACCTGATTGCCGAGCGTTACCTTGACGATCAATACGCCCCCGAGGCGGTGGCCGAACAATGCGGCCTGAAGCCCGAAAAAATCCGCGCCATTGCCGCCGAACTGGCCCGCGTCGCCTTTGACGAGGCCTTTGAGCTGGATCGCGAATGGACAGATTTCCGCGGCGAGGCCCACAAAACCATGACGGGCCGCCCGGTCAGCTTCCACGCCATGCGCGGGATTTCCGCCCACTCCAACGGGTTCCAAACCTGCCGCTCTCTGCACCTGCTGCAAATCTTGCTGGGCACAGTCGAGGTTCCGGGCGGCTTCCGCTTCAAACCGCCCTACCCCAAACCCGTCAGTGCGCATCCCAAACCGCATTGCGGCGTCACGCCCGGCAAACCGCTGGATGGCCCCCACCTCGGCTTTGTCCAAGGCCCTGATGACTTGGCCCTCAAGGACGATGGCAGCCCCGCCCGCATCGACAAGGCCTTCACATGGGAAAACCCGATGTCGGCCCACGGCCTGATGCATATGGTGATTTCCAACGCCCACGCGGGCGACCCCTACAAGATCGACACGCTATTTATGTACATGGCGAACATGTCGTGGAATTCTTCGATGAACACGCGCGGCGTGATGAACATGCTCACCGACACCGACGAGAACGGCGATTACGTCATCCCGCATATCATTTATTCCGATGCCTACAGCTCGGAAATGGTGGCCTATGCCGATCTGATCCTGCCCGATACCACCTATCTGGAACGGCACGATTGCATATCGCTGCTGGACCGCCCGATATGCGAGGCGGACGCCGCCGCCGATGCCATCCGCTGGCCGGTGGTCGAGCCTGACCGCGACGTGCGCGGCTTCCAATCGGTACTTTGTGAGTTGGGCGCGCGCCTCGACCTGCCCGGTTTCGTCAACGAGGACGGTAGCCAGAAATACGCCGATTACGCCGATTACATCACCAACCACGA
>DATFKJ010000219.1:0-3974 GCA_035268705.1 Roseovarius sp.
GGCTAAAGCGGGCTACACCATCTTCCACCCCCAGAAACATTCCTTGGCCGACCAATGCGCGCGCTACATGGCCGCAAAACAGATCGTTGGCCCCGATGGATCGGCCTTCCACCTCGCGCCCTTTGTCTTGCAAAAAGGCACCCGCGTGGGCCTCATACAACGCCGCCACCGTCAGGACGTGTTTGACGCCCTCGTGGCGCAAATCCGCACCTTCTGCGACTCTGAGCTTGTCACCCTCAACCCCCTGCTGCCACCCGGCAAAGGGCGTGATCCGAACATTCCACAAGTCTTTTTCCGACAGTTGAAACGCGGCCTGAGACACTCAGGCTTCCTGTGATCCATGCTCATCCTTGAGCAACAGCGCCAAGGCCACAAGGACCGCCCCAACCCCAGGCAATAGCTTCAATGGCGGCAGGCCTTCACCCAGCGCCGCCATCCAGACAATCACCCAAACCGGCGTGAGGTAAATATAGGCCATGACCTTCGCACTCGGCAGGCGAAGCGAGGCATATTGCAACAGCACGAAGGTCGCCGCCGTCGCCATGGCCGCCGTGTAGCCAATCGCGATCCAGACAATGGGCGGCAGGCTGGTCCAATCCGTGGCGCGAATATCGCTCCACCCGGCCACCAAGATCATCCCCGTCGCCGCCACCAGCGCCCCGAAGGAAAAGGCAATCGGGCTTTCGCCCCGGTTCAGGCGCGGCACCAACGGCGTGTATAGCGCATGCGCCACACAGCCCAAGAAAAAAAGCGCCACCCCCGGCCCGATCTCGAACGCGAGGAAAGCCTGCCAATCGGCGCGGAACACCACCCACACCGCGCCCAGCGCACCAATGGTCAGGGCCAGAGCCATGCGCCGGGTCGTGGCCTGCCGCAGCAGGATATACCCAAACAGTCCCGAAATCGCCGGGGTCAGGGTAAAGACCGTCGACAGGCTCACCGGCGGCTCGGTTTTAAGCCCCTCGAACATGGTGACAAAATAAAACCCCATCAGCCCGCCCAGAACCACAAAGCGCCACGGCGCGCGAAACTGCGCGGGGCGCAAGCCCACGCGCAGATGCGCCACGACCCCCAGAATGAGGGCCGCCAAAGCAAAGCGCAGCGCGTTCATCGCGGTCGATGCGATATAGGGGCTCGCCAATGAGCTGAGCGAGAATGACCCCGCGATCAGCCCGGAAAACAGCAGCATAGCCAAATGGCCACGCACCGCATCGGTCATATTGCGGCCCAGTCCGCCGAGCGCTCCTTGAGGAAAGACAGGAAGGCCTGCACTTTGCTCGTGCGGTGCAAATCCATATGCGTGACAAGCCATAAGGGCGCGGCCCAGTCCTTGCGCGGCGGCATGATCTCGGTCAAGTCACCGATTTCACGGGCATGCAAACGCGACATGAAACCGATACCCGCACCCTCCTGAATGGCACGGCGTTGCGCGTGAACATCGCCACTGCGGAAAATGATCCGCTCCAACGGTATGGTCGCATGCATCCACTGGAAGAACGGCGCCCGCGATGAAATGTCATCCGCACCGACGAACCAATGATCCGCCAGATCGTCTTCCCCCTTGGGCACGCCATGCCGCGCGATATACCCATCGCTGGCAAACAGGGTGAAATCCTGTGTCACGAAGGGCTGCACCACGTTGTCGGGCTGGTCGGGGGCCGACCCGGCCCGCACCGCCACATGCGCTTCACCATATTCCAACCGGAACAGACGGTCCCCGGTCAGATATCTAACCACGATCTCGGGATGGGCCTGCTGAAACGCGGTCAGCACCGGCACCAGCAAATGGCTCACACTGCCCAGCGAGGTCACCACCAGATCACCCGAGACATCATTGCCGCGCCCCTTGATCCGGCCCGAAAGCTGCGCGAACTGATCGTCGGTGGCCTGCGCCACGCGCATCAGGTCTTCACCCGCTTCGGTCGGCGTGTAGCCGCGCGCATGGCGTTGAAACAGCTTCACGCCCAACCGTTCCTCCAAGGCGTCGATATGCCGGATCACCGTGGCATGATGAACGCCCAACACCTCCGCCGCGCCACTGACCGTGCCGACACGGGCCACGTTGAAGGCCGTGCGAATCTCGTCCCAATTATCCATGTCATGTCATCCAATTTTGTGCGCAGGCAAACAATGAATGTTGAATACCTTGTATTGAGTTTATTTAAGCACAATGCAAATTGATCCTCAACATCCAAACGCAACCCAACGAGGACCCGCATGACACCCCTACTCCGCATCGACAGCTCCGCCCGCACCCAAGGCTCCGTCACCCGTGACCTGACCGCCCGCATCGCCAAGGGATATGCCGGGGCCAAGATCACCCATCGCGATCTGGCGCAAACACCCGTGCCGCAAATCACCGAAAGCTGGGTGACCGCCAACTTCACCCCGCCCGAGGACCGCACCACGGCCCAAGCCGAAACGCTGGCGCTCTCCGATGAGCTTCTAGCCGAGGTCGAGGCCGCCGAGACCATCGTCATCGGGCTGCCGGTCTATAACTTCGCACCTCCCGCCGCCCTCAAGGCCTGGGTCGATAACGTCGCCCGCGCGGGCCGCAGCTTCCGCTACACCGCCAATGGCCCCGAGGGCCTTCTGACAGGCAAACGCGCCGTCCTCGCCATGGCCTCGGGCGGCACCGCCGCAGGCTCCGAGATCGACTTCGCCTCGACCTACATGCGCCACATCCTCGGTTTCATCGGCATCACCGATGTCATCGTTGTCGCCGCCGACCAGATGGCCCTCGATGCCGAGGCCAGCCTCAGCCGCGCCCAAGACCAGATCGCACAACTCACCCAAGCCGCCTAAAGGCACCACCGGGCCCGCCAGCCACACGGGCCCGCGCTTGACTCATCTCCATCGCCACAGTAAAGCCCTTTCAACTTTCCGGAAGTCCCCGATGCTTCCGGTCCCTTGGGCCAAGCCCGGGATCGCCCCCCACCAGCGAGTTTCGCCCGTGGGGGCCTTTGTGATTTGATACGTCCCTACCTACCTTGGGGGCAGAACCTGAAACCGGCGAAGGAGGCCGCGACATGTTTGAAAATCTGTCCGAACGCCTGTCCGGTGTCTTCGATCGGCTGACCAAACAAGGCTCGCTCACCGAGGAAGACGTCAAAACCGCCCTGCGCGAAGTCCGCGTCGCCCTGCTTGAGGCTGACGTCTCGCTGCCCGTCGCGCGCGACTTCGTCAAGAAGGTGCAGGATCAGGCCACCGGCCAAGCGGTCACCAAATCCGTCACCCCCGGCCAGCAGGTCGTCAAGATCGTCCACGACGCCCTTGTCGATACTCTCACCGGCGCCGAAGACCCCGGCGCACTGAAAATCGACAACCCCCCGGCACCGATCCTGATGGTCGGCCTTCAGGGCGGCGGTAAAACCACCACCACCGCCAAACTTGCCAAACGCCTCAAGGAAAAAGACGGCAAGCGCGTGCTCATGGCCTCGCTCGACGTCAACCGCCCGGCGGCCATGGAGCAGCTGGCAATCCTTGGCACGCAAATCGGCGTCGATACCCTGCCCATAGTCAAGGGCGAGAACCCCGTCGCCATCGCCAAACGCGCCAAGACCCAAGCCAGCCTCGGGGGCTATGACGTCTACATGCTCGACACCGCCGGTCGCCTCTCGATCGACGAAGAACTGATGGCGCAGGTCGAAGCGGTGCGCGATGTCGCAAACCCGCGCGAAACCCTGCTGGTGGTCGACGGCCTGACGGGTCAGGACGCGGTCAACACTGCCCAGAACTTCGATGACCGCATCGGCATCTCCGGCGTGGTCCTCACCCGGATGGATGGCGACGGACGCGGCGGCGCGGCCCTGTCCATGCGCGCCGTCACCGGCAAGCCCATCCGCTTCGTGGGCCTTGGCGAAAAGATGGACGCGCTCGAAACCTTCGAGCCCGAGCGTATCGCCGGCCGCATCCTTGGCATGGGCGATATCGTCTCCCTTGTCGAAAAGGCCCAGGAGACCATCGAGGCCGAA
>DATFKJ010000220.1:0-2673 GCA_035268705.1 Roseovarius sp.
TCGTCTAGGCGTCTTTGGTTTTCGATATTGGTAAAGACACCAACCAACGTGAGTGTTGCAGCTATCAAGGAAATAATTGCAGTGAAGATAAATGTACAAAATCTTTTAATCTCAATGCTTACTTCAGAGTCGACAGACCACGAAAACGCTAATGTTAATGTTGCGCCAACAAATATGCCGAAAGCGGTGTTCCGCAAAAATTTCTCAAATTTCATGTTTAACCTGCGTTAGCAGTTTGGCGCGATTGGAAGTAATTGAAACGCTTATCTGCTTCTGTAATTCCTCCAACCAACGCACACCCCAAAGTCACCTCCAGCGCCTCGGCCAGTTCCTCCACCGTTTGCGTGTCCACGTAAATCCCTCCCGTCCGATCCGACAGGCACTTGGCCACGGTCTTGCCGTCATAGGCCTCGGCCTCGGGGCTGTTCCATGAAAATGGGTCATAGGTCACACGAAAGCCAATCACATGCACGGTGATCCCCGGACGCTCCGCCGCTAGGGCCGCGCCCAAGGCGCAGGGCGTGCCGCCGCAGGTCTCGTTGCCATCGGTCACCAGCACCACGATTCCTTCGTCGCCCAGAACCTCCACAGCCGCCGCAACCGAACTGGCCAAGGGCGTCAGCCCTTCGGGCCGCAGCCGCTCAACCGCGCCCACCACCGCCTCGCCCGCATCCGCACGCGGGGCAAAGTGCAGACTAATCCCGCCACAGCTATCCGCGCCCCCCGGCCCATAGGTCAAAAGCCCAACCCGCCGCACCGGGGCAATCCGCGGCATGGCGCGGCGCAGGGCGGCGCGCGCCTCGTCCATCCGGGTAGGGGCGGTCTGGTCAAAATCCACTTCGGCCATCGACGCCGAGCCGTCGAAAACCAGCATCGCATCGCGCGCACAGCCCAAGGCCGAAACCGGATTGGCCAGCGTGCAGGATAACACCAAGGATAAAGCGGTCCGCATGCCCCATCTCACCCCGAGGGCTACACAAAAGCAAGCGCGCCCAACGCTTGCCCTTGATCCGCCCCCAATAGAGCGGCAGCATGCGCAAAGCCAAACCCGGAGAGCCGCGCAATGACCCGCCCCGCTGCCCTACAGAGCTTCCTTGATGCCGCCTTGGCCAGTTTCGCACAGCGCGCCGAGGATTCCCGCGCGCAGGCCTCCATCACCCGTTGTGCCGCGGCGCTTGCCAGCCCCGGCAACATCTCGGACCGCCAAGGCGCGTGGCTTCCGGTCTGTGCGCACCTCGAAACCGCCGCCGACCCCGCTCGCATGACCGCGCCAGACCTGCAAAAGCTGCTGCATGCCTTCCAAGCGTTGGAACCTCGCCTCACGTGGCGGCGGCGCGAGGGCGATTCCGACATGGCCAGCGACAATATCGCCGAAGGCCACGCCAATGCGCTGATCACTGGCCCCGGCGGTCTGGAACGGCGCGGCGATGTCTGGCTGGGGGCGTCGCTTTTGGCCCCGCATGTCCGCTACCCCGATCACACCCACCCGCCCGAGGAAACCTACCTTGTCCTCACCGAAGGGGAATTCCAGCACGGCGATAGCGATTGGTTCACGCCGGGGCAGGGGGGCAGCTTCTACAACACCCCCGGCATCCGCCACGCCATGCGCAGCGGTGATGCCCCGCTTTTTGCGTTCTGGCTGCTCTGGGCGGACAGCCCCGGTGCATAGACCCTCTTGAACGGGGCGGCCAACCCGTCTATACGCCCGCGGGTGGCACCCGATGCCACGACTCAACATATCAAGAAATGCCGTGGTTGACCCCATCACGCTTCGGGGGTCACATCCGGCTTTAGGAGAAGCGACATGAAACTGCACGAACTGCACGACAATCCCGGCGCAACCAAACGCCGTAAACGCATCGGCCGTGGCCCGGGCTCGGGCATGGGTAAAACCGGTGGCCGTGGTCTCAAGGGTCAGAAATCCCGCTCGGGTGTGGCCATCAAGGGCTTTGAAGGCGGCCAGATGCCGATCTATCAGCGCCTTCCCAAGCGCGGGTTTACCAAACCCAACCGCAAGAAATTCGCCGTGGTGAACCTCGGCCTGATCCAGAAATTCGTCGACGCCGGCAAGCTGGATGCGAAATCCGCCATCACCGAAGACGCCCTGCTCGAGTCGGGCCTCGTGCGCCGCAAACTCGACGGTGTGCGCGTTCTGGCCAAAGGTGAAATCACTGGCAAACTCAACATCGAAGTGACCGGCGCATCGAAATCCGCTGTCGAAGCTGTCGAAAAGGCGGGTGGCTCCTTGACGGTCACAACCGCTCAGGCGGCTGAATAACAGGTTGTGAGCGGCGCCCGCGCCGCTTACATAACCTTAAGTTTTCCCAAACGCCGCCTGGGCCGGAAAACGGCTTGAGGCGGTGTTGTCGTTCAAGGAAGAGACCCGCGCATGGTATCTGCAGCAGAACAAATGGCCGCCAACACCAGTTGGTCCGCGCTTGGCAAGGCCACCGATCTTCGCAACCGCATCCTGTTCACGCTTGGTCTGCTGATCGTCTACCGGCTTGGCACCTATATTCCGGTGCCCGGTATCGACGGCGCGGAACTGCGCGAATTCATGGAAGGGGCGCAATCCTCGATCGGCGGGATGCTGTCGATGTTCACCGGCGGTGCGCTTGGCCGCATGGGCATCTTCGCCCTTGGCATCATGCCCTATATCTCGGCCTCGATCAT